>CALGAA010000222.1 GCA_937952445.1 uncultured Bacteroidota bacterium
GCGCCGGGTATTAATTTATAGACAGGAGCACAAGCGCGCCGTGCATTATTTTCGTGATTATTATGACAAGGTTATTTCTGGTTATGTCGAAGAAATTCAGCCACGTTTAGTCTATGCTTTATAAAGCTTTAGATGACGATAATAGAGCGAAAAAGAATCCGTCAAAAGGGTCCCGAATTTAGTAGGTGGTACACTCCCTGATTTGGATTTGTTCTTGTTCACGGAACACTTGGTTTAGAATGAAAATCTAAGGGCTTTTGATGTTTGCTTGTTTTTATTCATGATCACGGATCCATTCCTCAATGGGGGCGGGATTATCCAAATCGATCCAATTCCAGCGATCGCTTCGATTGAGCCAGGTCAATTGCCGCTTGGCGTAATTGCGACTGTATTGCTTTATTTTCTCCACCGCTTCGGCAAGGCTTGTTTTGCCTTCGAGGTACGGAACAATTTCTTTATAACCCACTGTGTTCATTGCCGGGGAATCCCGATATGGGAGCAATCTCTGGACTTCCTCTACAAGACCTAGTTTAATCATCTGATCGACCCGGTCGTTGATCCGTTTGTACAGCATTTTACGGTCGTGGCGGATTGCGAAAAATCCAGTTTGATGTTCCCGGGATAAAATGGGTGTTGGGGTAAAATCCATAATGGATTGTCCAGTTTGATCAGCGATTTTAATGGCCCGGAGCAGCCGATGGGTATTGTTCAGATCCCCTGATCGATGGTATTTGGGATCCAATGCCTGTACCCGGGACTGAAGAAATTCCAACCCGTGCAACTCCAAAAGATCGTTCCATTTCTCCTGGATATCAGGTCGTATCTTAGGTATATGGGCTAAGCCATCCATCAATGCTGAAATATAAAAGCCCGTACCACCCGAAATGATAATCACACGTTCTTTTTTGTACTTCCCTTGAATTAATTGAGCTGCCCGTTCCGCAAATTTACCCGCAGAGAACTGTTCTTGCGGGTCCAGGATATCGATCATCTCATACCGCACTTTGGCTTGTACTTCAGGAGTAGGTTTTGCCGTCCCGATATCAAACCCCCGATAGATTTGTCGAGAATCTGCCGAAATGATCGGGAAACCTTTTCGCATGGCAATTTCCTCCGCCAGAGCAGATTTGCCGGAAGCGGTAGGGCCTCCAATGATCAATAATGCTGGTATGCTTCCCTTTTTCTTCAAAAAAACCTAAGTTTACTGCTCCAAAATGCGTAAAATTAATTAAATCGCCGGATGTTATATGCCATTCTTCGACCGATTACCCGGATGGTTCTCCAGGGGTACTATCAAAAGATTTTTGTCAATGGGCAGGAAAATATCCCCAAAAATCAACCGGTTTTACTTGCTGTTAACCATCCATCTGCATTTACGGAACCGTGTGTACTGGCGACCCATCTGGATCGTGAACTGCACTTTTTGATCCGCGGTGATGTTGTCAATCCAAAGGTTAAGTGGTTTTTTGATCAGACCAATCAGCTGCCGATTTACCGATTTAGGGATGGGTTTTCCAGCATGAGACAGAATGAAAAGCAGTTCAGTTACTGCTTTGACTTACTCGAGAACAACGGATGCATCGCCATATTTGCTGAGGGCAGTACGAAGCATATCAAGCAAACGAGGCCAATACAGAAAGGGGCGGCCCGGATCGCCTTCGGTGCGATGCAAAATCGAAACATCGAAGAGGTGTGGATCGTTCCGGTGGGCGTGAATTTTGAGCACTCGCCCCGCCCCCGATCCCGGGTGGCTGTTCAGATTGGAGAACCGATCTCAACCCGGGCCTTATTTTCCATTTATGAAGCTGACGAACGCCAGGGCCTGAACGAGCTTACGGATTTGATTTTTCATGGACTTAATGCGCAAATGATCCACATCGCTCATAATGATCGGATGGAGGAAGCGAATGATTTATTGTTGATGGCATCCAATGAAATGGATTTTCGGAAATATCCTGTAGCAGAATACGGTTCAACCCAATTTTTTGATTCTCTCGATCGGGTAGCTAAAAACATCAATCAAATAGGTGAGCAGGATTGGACCCTGCTTCGTAAACTGAACCAACAATATCAGGGAAAACTTCAGGAAACAGGGTTGGTTGATGTGGGTCCCGGAATCACCAGCCGATTCCCCTTGGTATGGTTATTTCTAACACCATTGGCCCTGCTCGGATGGCTTTTTCTGGGGCCGATATATTGGATTTCGTTTGCGATTCAGAAGCGGTTGAATGAAAAAGATGAATATACTTCGGGCTTCCGTATGGCCGGATTTTTGGTCTTTATCCCGGTTTTTATCATTCTTTGGATGATTGCGTTGGCGCCTTTGCTCGGGTGGTGGGTATGGACCTTTTGGGTGATTATGCCAATCCTGTCTATGATCGCTGTACTGTGGAGGGATCAACTGGTCACCTGGATCCAAAAAAGCCGGTGGCGGAATAAACCCCCATCCGTGGCCGGCGAATTGCTCGATCTACGGGAACAATTGATCGGAAGGGTCAGACCCTCTCCAGGGCGTTAGCCTTCACCCAATTCCCTGGCTCGTTGAAAGGCGGCCTGCGCACCTTTTATAATTCTTTCTTTGACCTTTTCCTTTTCGTACGTTTGGATCGCCGCTTCGGTAGTTCCTCCACGGCTTGAAACTTTTTGGATCCACTCCCGGCAAGTAAGGTTATTTTTATGAAACAGATCGACCGTCCCGTGAAAGGTTTGCCACGAGAGCAATTCGGCCTGAGCTTCCGTAAATCCCAAATTTACAGCAGCTTCCATCAGAGATTCCATAAAATAAAACACGTAGGCCGGGCCACTGCCCGATATGGCAGTTGCGGAATCAAGTAATACCTCGTCGTCCACATAAAGCGTTTTGCCCGTGGTGTTGAGGAGATTCTGCACAGCTACCAGTTCGGTTCGATTCACTACATCCGTAGAAGTAAATACCGTCATTCCGTGGCTAATCTGAGAGGGTAGGTTGGGCATGGCCCGGACGATTTTTTGCACACCCAGGGATTGTGTTAATGTTTGGATGGTTATACCCGCCATGATCGATAAAATGATTTGGTCATTATTGATCATCGGTCGGATTTGTTCAAACACTTTCGGGGAATCCTGCGGTTTGACCGCCAGGATGATCAACTGCGCCTGGCCAATGCACGTCTCCGGCTGGCCATGGACCGAACCAACATTCATTTTTGCCAGTTCATCCGCTTTTTCAGGGGATTTTTCCAGTATCATTATATTATCTTCTGATGAGATACGGGATCTTAAAAAACTTTGGATATAGGTTAATCCCATATTTCCTCCGCCGATGACCAGAATTTTCATATCGGTTGTTAATTTAATTGTTTGAGTTCGTTTTTTTGAATATAATATCGGTTTATCATTGTATCTTGGGTAGATATACCTGACCGATGGATGTTGAGTCCAAATATAATACGTTCTGTTTCAAATCCAAGCGATTTGTTATGAGGGGCTTCATGCTGAGGCTTGACACTGGACTGATGGTGATCATTTTATGTTTATTGACCTGGAATAACGGAGAGGCTCAGGTGACCACATTTCCCAACCAGGTGCCCACTCCAGGTCAAACTTTCGTCCCGGTCCCGGTGGTGTTTTTTACGCCTGAAACCAACTGGGCTTTTGGGGCTCGTGCGTCCTACACTTTTCACCTGGATTCCCTTCGTCAAACGCCAAGTACGATCCAAATCGGTGGATTGTATACCTTGCGTAAGCAGTTTATATCCAACCTGTCATTCAATTTATACCGCCCCGAAAAACGATGGGAACTCGCTGGCGAAGTAGGATATTATGATTACGTGTTCAAATACTGGGGGGTAGGGAATCAGAGCAGTGAATTGAAAAGAGAGACCTATTCGGTTACATATCCCAGCGTTGTTATTACACCGGCATTTGTTTTGTCAAAATACTGGAGGATTGGCCTTACCACCGAATTTCACAAGTATTCCAGGCTTCAGCTCGACGAGGAGGGCGAATTGAAAAGGCTACAAACCACAGGTGTGGACGGTGGAAATGTAAACGGCGTGGGGATACAACTGCGTTTCGACAGCCGGGACCACACCATTTTTCCTATTAATGGCGTGTATGCATCTGCCAAATCAGTCATTTACAATTCATATTGGGGTTCGGATTATTCGTTTGTTGCCTCGGAATTGGATCTCCGTCATTATCAGAACATTGCGGGGGGAATCATTTGGGCCAGTCAATTTTTGACTACCTTCCGGACCGGGCCTGAAATTCCATTCTACCATCTGTCATTATTGGGTGGGCCCAATATGATGCGAGGTCACTTTGAAGGCCGATACCGAAATCAAAATATGTGGGCTGTTCAATCAGAATTGCGACTGCCCGTTTGGCGGCGGTTTTTTGTGGTTCCTTTTGCATCCTTCGGCGATGTGTTCGATTTTGAAAAATATCAGCGTTCGATCAAATTTGCAGGTGGTATGGGGTTGCGGTATATCGTCGACCATCAAAACCGTGTCAATATCAGAGCGGATGTAGCGTATGGCCACCATTTCCAGTTTTATCTTTCCATTTTGGAAGCTTTTTAACTTTGTATGATCAACAGCCAAATTACTTGATGGATAATACACCCATTAGCATAATTATTCCCGTATTAAACAATGAAGACTCCATTGGGGAATGTCTTTCCCACCTGGTGGCATATGGTCGGGGGGCTGAGATCATTGTCGTGGACGGTGGTAGCGAAGATTCAACGGTGGCGACAGCACAGGAATTCCCCGTACGGATATTTGGTGGTCATTCCAATCGCCCTTCCAGAATGAATTACGGCGCGAGTAAAGCAAACAGGGATATATTATATTTTTTGGACCCAGAGACGATTCCTCCGAAAGATTTTGTAGAAGATATTTACAACAGCTTTTTAGATGGCTATATCGGCGGTTGTTTCAATATCAAATTCGTGAATGGACCCTGGATGACCACCATTCAAAAGTTTATGTCCAGGTTCAGGATTACCTGGACTGGCGGAGGTGATCATAGTTTGTTTCTATGGTCCCATACTTTTAATTTTTTGGGCGGATTTAATGAGAAACTGGAGATTATGGAGGATTTTGACTTAGTCGATCGACTGAGAAGGATGGGAAAATTTCAGGTCATTCCAAATGATATCCATGTCCGACCCCAAAAATACAACAGCATATCATATATTCGGGTGCAGCTCGCCAATGTCTTTGTGTACCAATTGTACCGATTGGGGTACAATCAGGAAATCCTCAAGAGAACATGGAGTCGAATGCTCGAAAAATCAGGCTAAAGGACCATTTAGTAATATCAACGCATCTGGATAAGTCCAGGCCTTTATATTTCCCCTTTCAATCAAAAAATAATCGTTAATATTTAAAAAATCTAAGTTTTCGGAACAAATTTGGGCCGATGTCTTGTTATTGTTTTTACAGACCCTGGAAATACGTGTTGAAGTTCAATAGAGTATTAGCTTGACTTTTAAAAATCGGACATTATGAGGCTTTTACTTTTTTTATTTGGGGTTATCATTTTTATCAAGCCTACCACGGGTCAGGTTGACGACCACTCCAATGAAGATTTGGCAATCATGGCGGTTATCGAAAAAGAAACGCAATCCTTTTTCGTAGGTGAATATGAAGACTGGAAAGACTGCTGGGTACAGACGGATGATATTTATTTTGAATGGGTCCGGAGCAACGTCCATCATTTTTACACCTCATGGGACGACCTGAATAGAGTTATGCGTCCCATTATTACTGAAAATGTGGGGAATGGAGACCTTTTTTATTCTCAAAGAAGCGACATTAAGATTATGCAGGAAGGGCCCATGGCCTGGGTCAGCTATCGGCAGAATCTAAGTGGGAATCTGTCCCACGAGCAGAGGGTATTGCGTAAAAAAGATGGTCAGTGGAAAATTATGATGGTCACGGTCGTAGCTTCTGAAACGTTTCCCACTTTGGAAGCTCGGGATTGAGTGGGGTACTACCAACCTGAATGATTGTCTTGTGACTAAACCCTTGATCGATTGGAAGCTCTGTATTCCAAAAGAGGTAGGTATTGTCTAAATATTGGATAATAAATTTTTCTGCGATTTAGTCACCATAAAAATTGAGACCATGGAAAAAAACATTATTCGACCAAGGGTATTCCACAAAAGAATTCGGATGATTATTTTGCTATTGATTATAGGGTTTTTCCTGCTGGGCGGTTTTCAATTAGCAAAGACATTGATCCACGGCCAAAGCATCCGGTTTGATATTCGGGATTGGACTTTTATATTTTGGTTTGTTTTAGGGGCTTTTATGGTATTGTTATATTTGGACCAGGAACAAAAAGCCCAATATTACATCCGATGGAACAATACAGAACTTTATTATAAACTCGATTCCGGCCCCGAACAAAAATTGGATCTGAATCTTGTCCAACGGGTCAATGCAAATTATTCGAGGGTGTTTTTTTATATGAAAGACGGTTCCGTCAAAATGGTTAATTTTTATTCCCTGGATCCACGCTTTAAAGATGTGCAGAAAGCCCTGACCATCAATCAGAAATTGGTTGCTTAATCACCACGCCAGCACATGGGTAAAAGGCGTTTATAATTTTGGCCGGGAAAAGTGTATAACTTTTTCCATAAAAGCGATATCGGGTATAGCGGGCTAACCGGAAGAGAGGTTCCCCATTCAATCTCTGTTCCTGGTGTTACCTCGCTTGTTAAAAAAAACTCCTCCTTCGTACGAATTTGTCCACGAAGGAGGAGTCCTCAATCTTTAACTGCTCTCATCCCGGCAGGAAACAAAGATCATACTTTAGGTTCCCAACCTTTCTCATATTCTCCCTTCCAGAATTTTTTACCCACTTTGGAGGCGAGCTTTCCATTCCGGGGGTTTATTTTCAAAGGCTTACCTTCCCGGTATGCCATGTTGGCATAATGGGTCATATTGGTGCTGATCGATCCTTCCGGAATCGGTGAATGTAACTGGACAGAACGATCTCGGATCGCCTCTCCAAAATTCATAATATGCTTTTCGGTCAAACTTCCGCCTCCTACCAAATTTTGGGTTTGGGTCGATGCCTGTACTTCTTCTTCGCGGCCTACTTCGACTTCCTTGCCATCTTGGTCGTATAACACGTATCCGGCTCTGGTCAACATCATCGATCCTTTTTCACCATATACGATCGTTCCTCTTCCGGAACCCATTTTATTGATACCACTTCTCGAATTCCCGTCCCATACAATGGTTTTACCATCAGGGTATTTCCAGGTGACATGTATGGTGTCGTACATTTCCCAATCTGAATCCTTGTATCTACCTTTCATGCCCGTGGAGATAACCTCCTCTGGATGTTCCAGGCCGAGCGCCCACCTGGCTACATCGATTTCATGGGTAGCATTATTCCCGGTTTCCCCGGTCCCGTATTTCCAAAACCAGTGCCAGTTGTAATGAACGTAATTATCAAAATAAGGCTCGCGGACTGCAGATCCTTGCCATAATTCCCAGTTTAACCAGGTGGGAACTGCTGTGCGTTTCCCATTCCCAATGGATTTTCGATTATTGGCATACCAGGTGTCAGCGTGATATACATCTCCTATCCGTCCATCCCGAATCATTTGAATGCCCTCGATGTTTTTGACCGATGAGCGCTGTTGATTTCCCATCTGAACTACTCTGTCATATTTTTCAGCCGCTTTTACAAATTGTTCTCCTTCCCAGGGAGTATGGCTGGCTGGTTTTTCGACATAAACGTGTTTTCCGGCAGCGCAGGCCATGATCCCGATAGGAGCGTGGAGGTGATCCGGGGTAGCAATGACCACCGCATCGATATCCTCTTTTTCCAGCAACTCACGAAAATCTTCGATCGGTATCGGTCTGTGGGCCTGGTTTTTGAGAACCGATTCGGTACATTTTTCTATGGCTCTGGAATCTACGTCACAAATGTAATTGACTTGAAATCCATTTAGTTTGGCAAAGGTATCAGCCAGGTATTTGCCCCGGCTGTTGACACCGATAACTCCGACGTGGATGGTGTCCGATGCAGCGAATCGGCGGGTTGAGCCCCATAAATGGGGTGCGATTACAAAGGCTCCGGCGCCTACTGTACTGGACTTTATGAACTTTCTTCTTGATGAATCCATGGTAAAAAACTATTTTTAAAACGTTTAAGTAAAGTGTTGATCAGGTTCTGCGGTGGGTTTATCCACCAATTGGAATTCCCGGATGTAAATTGGAATTCCCAAATATAACGTCAAAAACGGAAGTCTTACAAAATTAGGGTCACAAATCTTGTCCATTTTGGCACAGGTGCTGAAAATAGGTTGTTTTCAACAGATATAGGGCTTTTCGAGCTGCCGATCAAAAAATAGTCTTCTACGGTCAAAATAATTTCTAAACTGACATTAAATGGCAGGGGGATTCAATAAATTGAGGCAAACAGAAAAATCTGCGAATATAGTACGAATCGAATTCTCAGCAAATGCTGACGATTGAGACATATTATAGGGCAAGAATTACACAATCGCTATTATGTTAGGATGGGATGATTTTTTGATTGCAACAAAGATTCAAACCGATACTGTTCCTTCCGGTCTGGTCAATGGCCCTTATGGGGTCTGGTTTTTGGAATATTACAAATTTCGAAACGGGTCGTCTGATCTGATATACGATCATCTGAGAAATAAAATGAACCGGATGACCAGGTTGTTTAACGAATCTTCTGATTACTCATTTAATCTGGGTTTTGGACTGATCGGATTTTTATGGTCGATGAAATGCATAATACCTGATCTGGAAACGTATAACCGAATTATCGTAAAAGATGCATTGATTCCTGTCATAAATACCGAATGTGCCAGGATGATAGAGGATCACAATTTTAATTTGTTTACCGGTGCCCAGGGCGTGCTTATGTTTCTAATCTCCATTAATTCAGTGAGTGCAGAACTTTATGATACTTATTTGAATGGTATCCATGATTATCTGGCTGAGAACGATATTTTATCTTCTAACAATTCCGCCGGTCCAAATTCGGAATCTGACGAAGACTTTGGATTGGAAACGTGGGAGGGCTTGACCGGGATTGTACTTATGCTTTCCAGATTGTATCATTTCAGACCTACCACCCGGGCGCGGAAGTTATTGCAAAAGATCATTCCTTTTCTTCATCAGCGAGATCAGTATAGGCTTAATAAGGAGATGCGGATCCACTCTTTAAACGACTGTGAGCAAAGCACTTCAAAGGGTTACCAAAAATTAGGTCGGAGCTATTGCATTTTCAGAGCAGGTGAAATTCTCGAAAACCCCGCTTTTACTCAAATGGGAATGAGCATATTGGAACAAGTTGATGGGAATCAAGCGGACATTGCAAACGATTTGATTACCTGCACGCGGATTGCATATCTGTATCACCAATTTTGGGAAAAAACGGGGATCCGTCATTTGAAAGAAATACGGAATATTTGGATGAAAAAGATGAAAGCGCTATGGATTAATCCAGCCGAGGAAAATGCCATTTCATACGAGCGCGACCAAAGCTATCTTTATCCATTGTCCCTCACACATGGAATCGCTAGTTCCCGGTTGGCCTATTTAACGATGGAAGGTAAAGTCGGGGACCACTGGGATGAATGGATGCTGTTATAAACGTATTAGGTGTAGTTTAGATAAATTGTTGATTGTAATTAAATGCCAGCGGGTTATGAGATTATGAACAGGCACTATTTAATGATGACCTTTTGACCGGTTTGTGCGCTGTATCGGGCGGCATCCAGGATCTCCACCACGATCATATTGTTTTCGAGAGAGGAAAGATCTCCGGGTTTGACTATGATTTCTCCCCTTACTACCGCAGCCAGATAACTAAATGGGTTTTGGTGCGTCGCAGTGAGGTGAGGCAGTTCAACAGGATCTTCGGGCGAAGCATCCCGGATCCTTTTATGAATGGTTCGGGCATTCATAGCTTCTATGGATCCGTTTTCCCCGTATATTTTCATATCCTTCCGACTAAATGGCCAGTTCCAGGACGCCTGAATAATAACCTGACTCCCCGGGTATTCCAGAACGATGGTCGCCTCATCGTCTACTTCCGGGTATATATGAGGCTTTTGTTGTTGAGTGATTCCCCATACGGCTGTCGGTTTTTGATTGTTCATTAACCATGTAGCCAGATTGGCCCCGTAACACCCAAAATCCACAATAGCACCACCGCCATTCAGCTCCGGATCCGTTAACCACGCTAAAAATTCTTCACTGCAACCGATTTCTACCGGCCCACGGTGACCATCGTGAACCACAATTTTTCGTACAGTTCCCAGTTCCTGCAACTCATTTACCACTTGATATACTTTATGATTGCTGGGATACCAGGTTGTTTCATAATTGGTTAATACATGAATATTATGTGTCCGGGCTAATTGTTCGATTTCCCGGGCATGATTCAAACTCACGGCGAGCGGTTTTTCTACCATGACATGGATTCCGCGGGGAGCACAAACCCTTACCACCTCCAGATGGCTGTAAATGGATCCAAAGGCCATTACCGCCTGGGGAGCCGTTACCTTCACCATTTCTTCCAGATCGCTGTAGATCAAGTCCAAGGAAAGACCGTAGCGGTCGACATATTTTCGAGCCAGTGCCGTATCGGATTCAGCGATGCCAACGATTTGTACATCTTTTTTATGGTCGTCGTTAAAAACCCAGTTGACATGGTCGTGACTCAAACCAGCCACACCAATTTTTATTGGATTGATGGAATCCTTAAGCATCGGGGTGAAGAGGGAAAGCCATAAACAAACGAAGCCGATCATAATTTTTATCGAAAGATACATATATTTAGGCTGAATATAAACCATCCACTCATATGAAGTCCCTGAACCCGGTAGTTTATTTTAAGCGATTTGTTCCGTGGATTGCTTCAATAGGAATGGTATTTCCTTCTGTGGCACTTTCTGTAGAAATGATTCGATTCGACCTGTTGACCGTGGAGTTCCTAAACGAAAACGATACCATAGGACCTTTGGACAACGCCAAAATGGATGGATACCGGGGAATTTGGTTTGAGCTGGGGCAGAAATACGAATACGGTGACAAATATTCGGGAGGATTGGGCACTTACACAGCCAAACATGTGCCATTAGCTGTTTATGCGCCCGCGGTGGATCGGACGTTTTTTGTGTATGGGGGCACCACTTCTGATACGACCAGATATTTACTGTGTATGATTGGTGTATACGATCATTTGACTGGAAAGGTATCCAAACCGACAGTGGTCTGTGATAAGGGCGGCGTAAATGATCCGCACGACAATCCTTCGATAATGATCGACGGTAAGGGATATGTCTGGGTCTTTGTTAGTGGTCGCGGAAGATCGAGACCCGGATTTAAATACAAAAGCCGGAAACCGTATTCCATAGACTATTTTGATCGGGTGACAACTGAAGAAATGACCTATCCACAGCCCTGGCATAGTTCAAAGGGAACTTTGCATCTGTTTACCAAATACACCGGTGTGCGTCAACTTTATTTTGAACGAAGTCAGGATGGGGTGAATTGGTCCGATGACCAACTCCTGGCTGCTATACCTCAGGAGTCCGGTGAACGGTCTGGTCACTATCAGACGAGCGCGGCGTGGAAGGATCAAAAAGTAGGGACTTTTTTCAATCGCCATCCCCAGGGAAATGTGGACCGCCGGACGGATTTGTATTATCTTGAAACGAGTGATTTGGGGCAAAGCTGGGTGGATGTCTCTGGTCGTCATATTTCGATCCCACTGATATCCCGCCACACCAACGCCCTGGTCCGGGATTTCCATTCAGAAGGCAAAAACGTTTACATAAAAGATATGGGGTTCACGGATGACGGTTACCCTGTGGGTTTATTTATTAAAAGCGGAGGGCATGAACCGGGACCCGGTAATGCTCCTTACGAATGGTTTATCTCAAAATGGGATGGTCAGAAATGGAAATTTATCACCATAACAGCGTCGGATCATAATTACGACATGGGGAGTTTGTATATTGAATCAGACCTTTGGAGGATTGTTGCTCCCACGTCATCAGCGGAAAATTCACCGCAGAAGTGGGGGGTAGGCGGCCTGGTCCAATGCTGGGAGTCCTCTGACCAGGGAGAAACCTGGAGAAGATCCATGGTTATTACCCCGAACAGTACCTACAACCATGGTTATATTCGGCGACCGCTCCATTATGAAGATCCGTTTTGCTTTTTCTGGGCTGACGGACATCCGCATGAATTTAGCCCATCCCGTTTGTATTTTGGTGATTTCAAAGGGCAGGTTTGGAGATTGCCTTCGCATATGAAAGCTGATTGGGAGCATCCCGAAAAGCTTGAATTTGGGAATTAATATTTGGTGACCTGCTGCATATGAATTGGAAGAGCTGGAGTTGTTTTTGGGAAAGAGAAGCAAGACATGATCTGATCAGCCATGTCAAATTCGCTGTGCTCCAGAAATCAATTTTTAATTTTCTGAGTAGATCCTAATGAACCAATTATATGCTGATAATTTAAAAAATGGCGGTGTCGTCATCCTCCATCAGACCTACCGATTTTTAGTCGTCTTTAACGGGATGCCTCAATATGTAGCGCCCCATCATGTCAGGCTTTCGGCATTTTCCATCCATTGTTATAATCCGCTGCCAGGTGTTTGTTCGCTGAGCGTTCTTCGAATTTGTGCTTATCGGCATTCCAGTGAATTTTTTCATCTGCTTTCAGTGCTATGTTCCCCATATGACACACGACCGCAGCGTCATAACCTACCTGGATCGGCGTGTTGAGTGCCGATTTGTCTCTTGATTTGACGACATCGATAAAATTTTTCGTATTCAGGTCGAGCCCATTATCCACGGAAGGGTTCCATTCGATCGCTTCGATTTTATCCTTTCCATCTTCCTTTTCCGGCAGGACTTTCCAGCCTCCTCTGTTGAGTGCCAGCGTTCCATCATTTCCCACAAATGCGATCCCGTGATTCATCCCGAAGTTTCCAGCATTAATCCCCGTACCATGTTCCCAAAGCAATGAAAAATCGCCGTAGTCGTATACGGTTTGCATGGTGTCCGGAGTTTCCTCAGCAGAATTGGGATAACCATATTTACCCCCTATCGCCATGACGCTTTTGGGATATACCACATCCATTCCATAAATACCGTAATCCATCAAATGGACGCCCCAGTCTGTCATCAGCCCACCAGCGTAATCCCAAAACCAACGAAAATTGAAATGAAACCGGTTTTCATTGAAGGGGCGTTTGGGTGCAGGTCCCAGCCACATATCATAATCCACCCCAGCCGGAACCGGAGAATCTGGTTTAACCGGGACCGGTTTCATCCAGCCTTGAAACGACCAGACTTTAACCTCCCGGATTTTTCCCAATTTTCCCGAACGCACGTATTGGATGGCATCGTTGAAATGTTTTTGACTTCGTTGCCATTGGCCGATCTGAACCATCCGGTCTGATTGATTGGTTCGGCTCAGCATAACATCACATTCGTGTATGGAATTGGCGATCGGCTTTTCACAGTAGACGTCTTTACCGGCTTCAAGGGCATCGATCAGTTGGAGGCAGTGCCAATGGTCTGGAGTTCCGATGATTACGACATCCAGATCCTGGTTATCCAGCATTTCCCGGTAATCGGAATACAGGGCAGGTTTGGGGAGTTCGCGTTCCAGCAAATTATTGGACCGTTCTTCAAGAACGTTTTGATCTATGTCGCACAGTGCCAGGCATTGTACTTCCGGATTTTTCAACATGGATACGAGGTCGGCAAACCCCATCCCTTTACAACCGATCAGGCCCACATTGATGCGATCATTGGGTGAAATTCTTCGTTTTTGCTTTAGAATTTCAGCCCACGCCGAGGCCGGAAGCAATCCGGCTCCAGCCATTATGAGTCCTCCTTGTTTTACAAAATTTCTACGTTTCATAAACGAATGATTTTCTTATTTAAGACGCGGCCGTCTTTTCGGAAAAGTTGAATGACATATATGCCGGCTGGTAAATTGTACATGGAAACCTCAATTTCAACATTGAGGTTGGATAATTTTTTTACAACTTGTTGATTGGAATTGAGGATGCGAATGCCTTCATAATCCGCAAAATTGTGATCAAACCTGATGTGGATAAGATCCCCCGTAAGAGGATTTGGAAATATGTGGATCTCATTTTCCAGTTCCGCAGACGAGGCCGTCATGATCCGGTCAACTATCAACGGATTACTGACACACCCCTTCGCATCGGTTACCTGGAGCATGTATCGAGCCCCATCTTCTACGTTCAATAAATTTTTCGAAGAGCTTACCTCCCGCCCGTTTTGAAACCATCTGTATTCCAATGGAAGATTTCCCCCCGTCACTTCAGGGACGATATCGATGGTACCTTCCTTTTCGATCAATTGTTGGAGCTCTACGCTTAGGCTGTCAGGTCCTTCGATAAAAGCGGTAAGCTCAAAAACGCATCCATTTCCTTCCGTGACCTGTACGGAGTATTCCTTCTGATTTTGTATTCCAAAAAGGTAATCGTCCGTTGACCCGTTGTTCCATTTGTATGTAACTGGTGTAGCAGAATTGCGAAGCGCTACTGCAATCGAACCATCTTCACCCCTGTTACAAATCGGTTCTGTCACAATGAGAAAGGACCTTACCCTTGAATCCGCTACGATCACGGTAACATGTGCCCATAGTGTGTCTCCTGTTCCCTCGACATAATAATACCTGTCTTCATACGTGCCGGGAGAAATGATTTCTCTCGTGGTGGCTTTGATCACTCCCCCAGAACTAAGAGAGGCACAACTCCCTCTCACTTTAGGTGATTCATATTGAGCTATGCCATTGCACAAAGCCGTGTACACCGTATCCTGGTAGATAAGTTCCACTTCCGCTGAATCCCGAATCTCAATTTCAATAGGGTAGGGAGCTGAATTTCCCACTCCATCTATTACGTAAAAATTAACCTCAGATACTCCGACATCTTCACAGGTGAAAACATTTTTTTCAAATTGATACGTTAAATTGTTGTGACATTCATCTCTGGCTCCGATCAGGATATCCTGAGGAAAGATTTCGGCCCGACCCTCCTCATCGAGATACAGCAATATTCTGCTGCGGACTACGGCTCTGGGAGGGATGCGGTCCTCGTTTATGATTTCAATAGAATCCTCGATGACACAATTTCTGCGATCCGTTACTTTAAATCTGTACGATCCTGCTGCCAGGTTTTGTTGAATGTGTCGGTTCCCAGGCCGGTTTGCCCATTCGATGGTATAGGGTTCAATGGCATCTTCGACCAATAATTCAATCCTTCCGGTGGGTGAATTACCACATTCTGCCGGGTCGATAATAGCCGTTACCAGCAACCCACAAGACCGCGAAGTTGCTATTGTAAAACTTACCGAATCGGTACATCCCCGGGCATCTATAACAGTAAAAATATATGCTCCGGTATCTATATCTGCCAACCGAAAAAAGGTGTCCGTCATCACCACTATCGTATCCTGATTGAACCGCATGGTGAGTTCATAGGGTGCCGTACCTCCCCTCATCGATAAATCGATAAACCCATTGGAAAGGGAATCTGCTGTGGGGGGAGAAATAAATGTGCTGATATGTAAACTGTCCGGTTCGGGTACGATAAATTCTTCGGTGGTAAAAGCTTCCCCGTCTGTGTTGTACACCGTGAGCTGGTAAGTGCCACCATTCACAAAAATCAAATCCTCCATGGTTGAACCATCGCTCCATTCGTATCGGTCGATGGTCCCCGGAACCGATACATCATCGAGTAAAATGGCTCCATCTCCACTTTGATAACAATTGGGTGCGGCTATCGTATCCACCACATAATATATCCCTGTGCTGTCGGGGTTCTGAGCATGGGTCATAGTCCAATAGGCGCTGAAAATCAGTAGGTAAAATGTTACCCTCATACATCAATCGGATTGTGATAGATTGAATGAAAAGATAGGGAATATACTCAATTAAATAAAATTTAATAAACTGTAATATGTAATGATCTTATAAATAGAGGCATATATGTCGAAGTGGAGCTTGTCTCCTACAATAATTTACATGGTATTAATAAATAATATGTTAAAAAGGTAGACTTTTGATGCAGTGTAACCTACAGTGGTGAAGGAATCTGGATACAGAAATGATCTGCTTTATATTAACGGATCGTATATTCAGCGTAACTGCGGGCCGAAAATGCAAATATGCCATAGCCATTGTGGATGTTTGAGTAAATTTCGGCTGGTTCAGCGAACGGATTTTCACCCATGGCAAAATACCGCCTGGAACTTCTCAAAAATTCCACATAGTGATGGGAGAGGTTACTGAATCGAACGATTAAGGTTACGGGCTTTTCTTTGTTGAAAAAACCGTGATTGGTGTGAAAAAGAAATTTTATGCGTTTGTGTCCATACCGGTTGAATTCAGCTTCATGAACTAAAGAATGGTGATAAGTTCCAAAAACTTCCGTGCTAACGCGATCTTCATCCCCTTCTACGGTAACCGGAATAATCAAGTCAAAAGGGAGTTGGGGAATGTAGTGCTGAGATTGGACCACAGCAATTTCGATCTGGTACATATTGCGCTTGTACGGTTCATCCCGGATGACGAGGTCTATATATCCTTCTGATTCGGAACCTGCGAGATCGCCATAGTGAATTTCCGCACCTTCGATTTCGATGGGAACAGGCATGGGCATCGTATCTGCAGCTGAAACAGGAGCCCAGGGACGATGGGGATGCGCCTGGGTGGCTGTATCAGATCGAGCTGAAATTCGGTATATTTCCCCTGGCTTTATGGCCTCCATAATCCCGTAAAAAGGTTCTTTACCACTCTGGTCAGCATTTTTACTAAAATACTGCAGTTGTATTTTATCCTCTCCTGATTTCAGGGAAATATCCGCTTTATAGAAATCATGTTGCTGTTTGAAAGAGGGTGAGGAATGGGAGATAAATATCCGGTTGGATGGTATCTTCTGATTCTGTGGATTAGAAGATTGTTCCTGAAAGATGGAATCCCGTGGGTCAGAATTTGAAATCAATCCGAAAATAACGCCTTTGGAGGTGAGGTGCGAGCGATCTACGTCGACCACATTGGAAAAAGTGTCCTCACAGGAGGATAAAATCCCCACTAGAAACAAAATCGCTATGATGTATTTACTACTATTCATGATTAGAAGTTGAATCCCCAACTGACGTAAGGAATGATGGGCAATACGGAAACTTCGCGAACGGTACCGTTTCGATCCTGGCTCACGTAAAATGGATTATTTCGGAAGTAGGCGTTGTATACACCAAAAACCCAATTAGTGGAACCCCATTTTCTTTCATTATTTCGGGTGAGTGAAAAATCCAGACGGTGGTAATCAGACATTCGGTAGTGGTTTTTTTGATCATAGACCAGGTAGGATGCCGGGTGGCCAAAATATTCTTCCGGAACAGGCAGGTAAGTATCCGGTAAAGAATAGGCATTACCTGATCCGTAGACCCAGATGCCCGAAATCGACCACCTGGGGGATAATTCATGAGAAAGAACAATGCTTATATCGTGGCGTCGGTCGTATTTGAAGGGGAATTTTGTGCCCTGATTGATATTGTCAAATTGGCGGTAATTCCATGCCAGGGTATACGACGCCCACCCTGTCGTCTTACCTGCTTTTTTTTCCAACCGGAATTCTCCTCCATAAGCCCACCCCCGGCCCTGTGAAATTTTGTCCTGCCAATCGTTGGTCGATGCAACGTCCAGAATAAAACTGACACCGGGCTGGTAAGACAGCACTTTATCCATTTCCTTATAATAGCCTTCCACGGAGAGTTCAAAATCCTGTCCCATGGTTCGGACTAATCCGAATACGCCTTGCCAGCTGGTCTGGGGTTGGATTCTTTTGGTACTGGGTACCCAGAGGTCCGTCGGCAAACTCAGGGATTCACTAGCCAGTAAATTAATATATTGTTGCATCTGTGCGTACGAGGCTTTCAGAGCCCATTTTTGGGCGATTAAAAACCGCATGCTCACCCTGGGCTGTACGGAATGATAAAGTTGCCCATCGGTGAAAAATTGAGAAAAATGGACACCTGCGTTCATCCTGAAGGGTCCGTATTCCATGACATCCTCCAAATAAAAGGACCCTTCTTTGGATTGAAGACCCTCCTGGTTGAATCGTGCTTCTTTAATTTCTTTTTCGAGTTCGTATCCATAGGTAAGCGCACCAGGGGTATATCTGTGGTGTGTCCATTCCATTCCCAGCCGCACATCGTGATGGTTCCCTGCCAGAAAGCGCAGAGAGTAATTGATGCCCAAATCATCAATCCCGGATTGATATATCGAGTTGAAGTAGTCTCGTATGTCGTTTTTGGTAAAGGTGTATTCGATATCATTTTCCAGTCGGTATCTGGAAAAGGTGACGGCAAGATTGGTGAATATGTTAGGTGTCAACCGGTGATTCCATTTTAATGACCCCAGGTAATTGCCCCAGTTTACAAATGCATTGGTCGTTTCGATTTCATCTTCTTCCGTTACACCATAGTGGTCTGCTCCCATATATCCACTGAAAATAAGGTCATTGGTCTCATTAAAACGGTGACTGATTTTGATGTTTATGTCGTGGAAATACGATGAGGGTAACAGACTCGTAAAGGTATTCGATTCAATGTTACGAAGGAGTGGCTTGGCAATCAAATCGGTATATGACCGTCTTGCAGATAGAAGAAACGACGTTTTCTCGGGGACGATCGGACCTTCCAGCATTACCTTGGATGTGATCAGCCCGATCTGACCGGAACCGTGAAATTCTTCCATGTTTCCTTCCTTCAAATCCACCTCGATGACAGAAGATAGCCGGCCTCCAAAACGGGCGGGAAATCCTCCTTTGGTCATTCGTACATTTTGAATGGCGTCTGAATTGAATGTACTAAAGATCCCCAGTACATGATGAGGGTTGTAGATGGGGACCCCATCGACCAGAATTAAATTTTGATCCATGCTGCCTCCACGTACATATACGCCGGCTGTACCCTCTGGTCCGCTTTGAACTCCCGGCATGAGTTGGAGCGATTTCAAAACATCAGCCTCACCAAATAGCGCCGGAATTTGTTCTATTTCCTCACCTGACAATTCTGCTTGACTGGTTTGAGGACTTTCGGCCAGGGATTCGTTCCGACCAGATATCACCGTTACGGTTTCCAATTCCACCGCATTCCGCATTTGCACATGGACCACCGTATCGGAGGTTGCGCTCCAGGAAATAGTATCTGTCTTATATCCGATATAACTCACGATCAAAGTACCTGATGTGACCGGAACAGCCAGGCTGTAATAACCGGATTCGTTCGTCGTGGTACCATGGGACGTTTGAATGTTCTGGATGTGAACTGCTGGCAATTTTTCACCCGATTCCAGATCCTCGACAAATCCCCGAATATGGATATCCTGGGCATTACCCCGTATCCCAATCAATACCAGAACCAATGAAAACATTGTTTTCCCAATCATGCAATTTTATTTTCCATTTGCCAATTGGGGAAAGCACTTAACCAATATTGAAGCCTTGTCGCGATCCGCGGGAAAAGACTTTTGTTTATTTGACCACTCGATATGATACAAACTCCTTGCCGAAAGAGAGTTAGATATTATAATATTTCCTCGAACGAATGTTAAAAAGGAAAGTTGTTTTTCATCTCATTCGCCATGTCCCTTGCGGTATCGTAATCCAGGGCTTCCAACTCCCGGATGACATTCTCATAATTTTTTAGGTCTCTGTTTTGGGAAAGCTTCCTGGCAGCTTCAATTTTTTTCACTTCCATCCTGAATGCGACCAGTCCTCGCATTTCCCGATGTATCATATCCGGGTCGAGCGAATCAAGAGAACGACTGCTTGTGCCAGGGCGTTCAAGACGATCCATCAGCCTTTTGATATTATCCAACGCTTCATCACCCTGTTGGATTTTGATCGATCCCCTGAGGTGAACAGATATATAATTCCAGGTGGGAACGTTTTCATGATCGTACCAGGTAGACGAAATGTAGTGATCTACGCCCTGTACTATAAACAAGTGTTCTGCCGCCTGATCTAGAAAATGTCGGTGCCGGTTGGTCGCCCCCATGTGGGAATACAGAAAAAGCTGATCCTCTTTTAATTCCAGGGTGTAGGGAAGGTGACTGGCTTCCGGATGGGAAGTACCCTGACTGACAAGAAGCCCAAAGGCATTCAGTTGCAGAAAGTTTAGTATGTCATCCTGGTTTTTGTTTTCAAACAAGAATGGTATATCCATGGACTGTCCATTTTGAATGTGTATTACGAGAGAGGACGTGTTCTTAGTGTTCGACGCAAAGGCTTTAACGATCTCACCCCTACCTTATTTCTGAGCGGATGCCGTGTCCCAACACTCCCGATTACTTTCTATACCATCCATCACCCTGGATCTTCCCCACGGACAAACTTCGATTTCGACAGATAGATTTAACATTTGTTTCGATTTCGGATATAGCAAATATTGAGGACCAATTGGTGATCATATTTTTCGATTGCCGGATTATTTCATACCGATGCGTAAAACGAGATCATCAGCTGTTACAAACAATGTTTTCTCATCGTTGGAAAATGTGCAGTTTGAGGTAGCTTTCCCTGTATAGATTCTGGCAATGGGTTGCCCGGAAGGATTGAAAATCCATAGGCCACCGGGACCCGAAGCAAATAAGTTGCCGCTACCGTGCATAGCCATTCCATCCGGTAATCCCTGTTGACCAGGTGAACCTACTAAATGAGTGGCGTCGTAAAACAATTTTCTTTTTCCGACCTTCCCATTTCGTTTCAGGTCGTATTCGTACCAGGTAGCATGGGCCGGGTCTGAAACCGCAACGTACAATTTTTTTTCATTGGGAGAAAGGGCGATACCGTTGGGTCTGGAGAGTGTGTCCAGCAGCGTGACATCGCCGGAAGGGGATAAACGAAAAACACCGCAAAAGTCCAATTCCCTGGCCGGGTCATTTACCCGCTGAGGCAGGCCATAGATTGGATCTGTAAAATACAGGTTGCCCCGCGAATCAAACACACCATCATTTGGACTGTTGAAACGTTCCCCATCAAATTGGTCTGTAAGGACAACAAAGTCCGTCGAGGGATGATCAAGCGGAGCATTCATATATGCTATCCTGCGTTCTCCGTGCTGCATCATAACCAACCTGCCCTGATCATCGAGTAGTAAGCCATTGGACCCCGGTTCGTCCCCCTGGAAATTTTGGCCAAGAAAGCCCGAGGGTTTTAGGTACAGGGTGGTTCTGCCATTTCGATCGATTTTGTAAATCGAATTCCGGGGAATATCCGAAACGAGCAAATAGCCTTCGTCCTCAATGTACAACGGACCTTCCGTCCACATAAATTCCGAGCCAATCACCTCCACTGGACTCGATTCGTCGAGGAATTGCCGGGCCTCCTCCCGAAGTATTTCGATGGAAAAATTTGTTTGAGACAATCCGAGGAAACCAGGGAGAAAAAACAAAAATAAGAAATAGAACTTTTTCATGATCACCGTGATGGTTTGCATCCAAATATGGTGATTTTATGCGAAAAATGTATCTAGTGGCAGGATATTCAGGGTGGAATTATCTGACCTTTTCTGACATTGATCCCCGATTTTAAAATTTTAAAATTTGGCAAATTGTTTCGTGGTCATATGCGAATTCTGAATCAGAGTAAGAGCGTAGATACCGGCCGGAAGGTTGGCCACGCTGAGCTGAAATGGATTCTCGAGGATCGGATCTACCGTCCTTTCCTGAATTTTTTTGCCGACCATATCGTATATGACTACGGTCACTTTTTCCTGAAGGTCCCTTACGGCATAATCTACATTCAAAATATCGTGACTGGCATTCGGGTAAACATTGAGCAGAGCAATGGGTTCGTCGGACCCAGGTACGTGATAAGCATCGTACACACATTGAATTGTCCCCAGTGCATTCAGGTACCCTCCGGTGGCATTTTCATCGACGAGGTCAGGGGCGGGAATCGTGTTTTCTAATATGCAGCTTCGAACCTTATTTGCCACCAGCACGGGGTCTTCTATGATGGCATTTTGCATGCTGTCCAGATTCAGGCTATAGGCCAGACTGATTACACCGGCAACCTGAGGAGCGGCAAATGAGGTGCCCGAGTCTTCGATATATTCTCCCGGTTTACCCACCACCAGTATGTCCTGAGCGGGGGCAGCGAGATCAACATTTACAGTTCCTCTTCCCGAATAGCTATTTACCAGATCCCGGTCAATGGAATTGACCACAATTAATTGACTGGAGGAACACGAACTTGGAATATCTCCGTGAATATCCACGTTTACATCTTGGTTTGAAGTGGCGCCGATGCTCAAAATTCCCACCGACCCCATCACATTATACATGTCACAAAATATCGGAGCTTCGTCCTCCCAGATACCATCCAGACCAAACGAACTATTAGTAGCTACGATATAAGCTCCCTGGGCACCCCCGGTTTCGTTGTACCGCTTTCGCATTTGATAAAAATATTCATACGCTTCGATCGTGCCGGCTTCCGTATTTCTGGCCTCAAGGGTGAGGGGGAGAATTTTCCCGGACCAGTTGATCCCCGCAATG
>CALGAA010000223.1 GCA_937952445.1 uncultured Bacteroidota bacterium
CCAGTATCAGGATGCCCATCAAAACCTCGCGACGCTGGATCCTACACCCACTGTGGAACCCCCACCCGCTCCTCCGGTGGTAAAAGAAACGCCGAAAAAAGAAATCACAATGGTTCGGATCCGCGTCATCGATTCTCAGACCAAAGAACCCATACAGGCTTCCGTTCTGGAGGTAAAGGAAGACGGTCAGACCAATTTGAGATTTAATGTCGACGAAAAGGGTTTTATCATGGAATTCAACAATCCCCGGATCGTCACCTATTACCCACAGGTCAAAGGATTTATCACCAAGCCTCGTAGTTACGACATCGAAGCTATCCTCAAACAGGCGGAAGATATCCCCACGATTGATATTCCGGTTGATGCGATCCGGGTCAATAATTCCATTGCCATGGATCCTATTTATTTCAAGAGAGGCACGGATCGGATACTTTCCATTTCGTACGGAGAAATCCGGCGATTGGCTGCGATTTTGAAAAATCACCCCCAGATCCAGATTTTGATCAAGGGGCATACCGACAACTTTGGAGATATGCAGGCGCTGATCAATCTTTCTGAAAAAAGAGCATTTGCGGTCAAAACTTTTCTGCAAGCTCAAAACATCGACCCCGATCGGATCGAAATAAAGGGAATGGGGCCAAAGGAGCCGATCACGGATAATTCGACCGAAGAATTGAAAGCCCAAAACCGCCGGGTAGAAATTGTCATTTCGAAGATCAATGAGTAGAAGGCTGGCCACACTAATTTCATATATCTTTCACCCCATCTGGTTCCCAGTAGTGATGCTGGTGTTTTACCTGCAGGCCAATCCCATCGCTTTTGGGCTGAGCCGACCATCAGACGATATGCTCCTGATATTTCAAACACTCATTATCTGTCTGATCTTACCAATGGTCAGTATGGTGGTGATGTGGAGGATCAAGCTGGTATCTTCCCTGCATATGGACAACCGGATGGAGCGGATCGGACCGTACATTGCGATGTTGATTTTTCTACTATGGTACTATCTCAATATCAATCAATATGGGGTAGCGCCCATTTACAGACTGTATATCCTGGGAACTCTTATTTCACTCGGACTCGTATTCCTTTCCAACCTTTTTGTCAAAGTCAGCGCCCATACCACCGGTGTGAGTGGGGCTCTGATCAATCTGGTGATCGCCAAACAACGCTTTGATTTCTCCGAACTGCCATTTCGGATTTCATCGGTCCCGTACATCCTCAGCTTTGATATTATCGTTATAATTTTTATACTAATCCTTTTAATAGTCTTACTTTCGAGGTTTTATTTAAAAAAACACACCTTGACCGAATTATTCGGTGGAATCGTGATCGGTTTTCTGGGTCAAATCCTGGCCCTCCGGTTGATCGAAATAATTTAATAAACGACAAAATACAATTATGGACACGAACACACTTCAACAGACTATCGAGCGATGCTGGGACGATCGGTCACTGCTTCAGGAGAAAGCTTCCCTGGAAGCCATCGGGGAAGTGATCGAAAAACTTGACAAGGGCCAGCTCCGGGTCGCAGAACCAGATGGAAACGGCGGCTGGAAGGTCAACACCTGGGTAAAAAAGGCAGTCGTACTGTATTTCCCCACCCGGGCGATGGAAACCATTGAGGTGGGACCATTCGAATTTCACGACAAAATCCCATTGAAAAAAGATTACCAGTCACAGGGAGTTCGCGTCGTTCCTCATGCTATAGCCCGATATGGCTCGTTTCTGGAGAAAGGGGTTATAATGATGCCCAGCTATGTCAACATCGGTGCCTACGTCGGGTCTGGGACGATGGTGGATACCTGGGCGACGGTCGGATCATGCGCCCAAATCGGTCAAAGCGTTCACCTGAGCGGGGGCGTAGGCATCGGGGGTGTTCTGGAGCCGCCCCAGGCTGCCCCGACCATCATCGAAGACAATGCGTTTATCGGATCACGATGCATCGTCGTGGAAGGCGTTCACGTCGAAAAAGAAGCCGTACTGGGTGCGAACGTCGTCCTTACGCAGTCCACCCGCATCATCGATGTGACCGGCGATACTCCTGTCACTTATCGCGGCAGAGTGCCGGCACGAAGTGTGGTCATTCCAGGTACCTACGAAAAAGAATTCCCGGCTGGTAAGTACCAGGTGTCCTGTGCCCTGATCATTGGGGAGCGGAAACCGAGTACGGACAAAAAAGTCAGCCTCAACGATGCGCTTCGGGATTTTGATGTTTCCGTATAATCCCGATATCCTTATGCTGTCTATAATATAACAAAGATGAAAAACCTTGGATTTTTATTCGCCCTGATTCTGGCCTTCTCCTGCAGTGGCTCAAAAAATGCTTCCGTCGAACCGATGGTGACCACGGAAATCAGAGAACTCGATACCCTTGTTGTCTCCGACCTGCCGGCGTTTGAGGAGTTTACGGACACCGTAGCTGTTGACGTGCCCAATACCCTCCCGGTCTACCAGGAAAGCCCCCTGAGGTTGATCGATATTTTACATACCAGTCTGGATCTTTCCTTTGACTGGGATCAGGAAGCGGTCATGGGTGTAGCTGAGATCACTTTAAAACCCTTCTTTTATCCGATCGGCGAAGTCGTACTGGATGCCAAAGGGTTTGATTTCCATTCCGTAACCCGCAAGGAAAACAATCAGGATCTGGAATTCGAATACGATGGGCAGCAAATCAAAATTCAATTGGAAGATACCCGGTACAAGGATGATGAGATCACCCTTGTGATCGACTATACGGCACATCCCACAGGCACCGGAGGTAGTGCTGCTATTACGAGCGATAACGGATTGTTTTTCATCAATTCGGAAGGCAAGCCACAGCAGATCTGGACCCAGGGGGAAACCGAGCACAATTCCAAATGGTTCCCCACCGTGGACAAACCCAACGAACGGATGACCACAGACATTCGACTGACCGTGGAGGACCGATTCAAAACCCTGTCCAACGGGGTTCTCGTAGAATCGACGCCGGCAAGCAATGGCATGCGAACCGATCACTGGAAAATGGATCAGCCTCATGCGCCCTATCTGGTTATGATCGCGATTGGGGAATTTGTAAAGGTCGAAGACCAATGGAAGGATATCCCTCTGGGGTATTGGGTCGAACCTGAATTTGAAGAGGACGCCCCCTATATTTACGAAAACACCAAAGAAATGCTGACGTACTTCTCCAACCTGATCGGAATCGAGTACCCCTGGCAGAATTATGATCAAATCGTGGTCCGTGATTATGTATCCGGAGCAATGGAAAATACTACGGCTGTGATTTTTGGTGAATTCGTCCAGCGAAAAAAACGTGATCTGATCGATGATAATAACGATAGAATAGTGGCCCATGAAATGATACACCATTGGTTTGGGAACCTGGTTACCACCGAATCCTGGTCCAATCTCACTATGAACGAAGGGTTTGCGAACTACAGCGAACATTTGTGGCGCGCACATCACTACGGCAAATACGAAGGTCAGGCGCAATTGTTCGAAGAAAAATACGGTTACCTTTATTCCAGCCAGATGTCAGGTATCCATCCACTCATTTACTTCGGTTATGACGATAAAGAAGACATGTTCGATGCCCATTCGTACAACAAGGGTGGGCTGGTTCTGCATATGCTCCGTCATGAATTGGGAGACAAGGCTTTTTTTGCAGGATTAAAATATTACCTGGAACGCAATGAATACAGTGCTGTGGAAGCCCACGATTTACGGTTGGCGCTGGAGCATGTTAGTGGAAGGGATTTGAACTGGTTTTTCAACCAGTGGTTTTTTGAAGCCGGTCATCCCGAATTGAACATTGAGTACACGTATGATTCCACTGCTCAACAACTGAACATCCTGGTCGAGCAGACCCAGGATCCTCAGGAAAGCATTCCGATTTTCCAAATCCCCGCGACCTTTGATATTTATGCTCCCGGGGACACCGTGCGAAGAGTAGAATTTTGGCTCAATCAAAGAACGCAGGAATTCACTGTACAGGATGTAACAGCAGCACCCTATGTGGTCAACTTCAATCCGGATCATGTTTTGTTAGCTCCGGCTGAGCAAAACCATGGGATGGAGGAAGCCACACACCTGGTCAACCATGCCGATCACGTGGGGGTGATCCTGGAAAATCTGCAAAAAGCCAATCCTTTGTTGATCGACGTGGAAAGATTGCTCCGGTTTCCCGCCAAGGACATTCAATTAATAGCACTGGATATGGTCCAGCCTTCCAGTCCAATGACTGTTTTGGAAACCGTGAAGGATTTAGCCACAAACGCAGAAAACAGCTTTGTCCGTGAAAAAGCTATCGTCATCACCGGCCAGCTGGGACAGCCACTGGAAGAGGTGGAGCTGATTGCCTTAGCCCAATCACGGGAATTACCTTATCGGATCGTCAACGCAGCACTTATGTCGCTCAATACGCTCAATCCCCAAACGGCGATAGAGGTTCTGGGTACGATCAACATCAATGAATCCCCGTCATTGGTTACAGGAGCAGCCAGTATTTTTGCCCAAACCAGAGATTCGCAATACCTCGCATTTTTTGAAGAAAATGCGTCGACGGTCAGCGGACAGGCGGCCATCCCCTTTTATTCAAGCTACGTTGTGCTCCTGGGGCAATTGAGTCCCGAAAAAACCATGGAAAAAGTGAGCGAATTGATGGATCGGGGCACGGCCAGCACTGATCTGTTCCAAAAATACGGATTGATCAAGGGCGTCGTGGATTTAATCCGCGAAAATGGAATCAACAACGAGCAAATCCCGTTGTTAAAAGAGGAAGCAGGGAAGGTGGTAAATTCCGTCGGCAATCCCAATTATCAACGATTTTTTCAATCGATGCTGGATTCTGTGCATTGAATGTGAGTATTGGAATAGAATCTTGTAATTAGAATCGCGAAAATGAACGATATTCTTTCGGAATTAAATGAAGTACAAAGACAAGCAGTAACCCAATTAGATGGTCCCGTCATGGTCATCGCAGGTCCGGGTTCCGGAAAAACCCGCGTATTGACCTACCGGATCGCCTATATGATCCAGCAAGGAATCCCACCCCATCAGATCCTGGCTCTGACCTTTACCAATAAGGCTGCCCGGGAAATGAAAGAGCGGATCAGCAAAGTGCTCCAGGGCAACGTCGCGGGGCTATGGTCGGGCACTTTTCACTCGTTATTTTCACGGATTCTCCGGATGGAAGCAGAACATATCGGCTATCCCCCCCAATTCACGATTTATGATACAGATGATTCCCGAAGTTTGCTCCGCACCATTATCAAGGAATTGAATCTCAAATCCGACGATTACCCTCCCAATCAGGTGTTGTCCCGGATTTCGACCCTCAAGACCAACTTGATCACGCCGAGGGCATACGAACAGGACGAAAAACTGATGAACAGCGATCGCATCGCCAACCGCAGAGATTTTCACAAAATATACAGCCAGTACGTGGCTCGGTGCAAGCAAGCGGGGGCAATGGATTTTGATGACCTTCTGTACCGATTGTACGAATTGATTCAAAAAAAACCTGACATCCTGGCTAAGTACCAGCAGCGGTTCCAGTACATACTGGTCGATGAGTTTCAGGATACCAACTTTTTACAATACGCCATCATCCGGAAACTGACCAAATACAAAGGAAGTCCGGAAAATATTTGCATCGTAGGAGATGATGCGCAGAGCATCTATGCTTTTCGGGGCGCCACGATTGAGAATATCCTCGATTTTGAAAAAGACTTTAAGTCTGCGAAGGTGTTCAAACTCGAACAGAATTACAGAAGTACCCGATACATCGTTTCGGCGGCCAACGAAATCATTTCAAAAAACAAAAACCAGATCAAGAAAAAGATCTGGACTTCCCACCAGGAGGGACAGAAAATCAGGGTGATTAAAACCGTATCCGATAGTGAAGAAGGAAAACGGGTGGCAGATTTGATCCTGGAATGCAAAAACCGCTATCATGTTCCCAACGAAGAGATTGCTATTCTCTACCGGACAAATGCGCAGTCCAGGGTTTTTGAGGATTTTCTCCGTCGATACAACATCCCCTATCGCATTTACGGCGGCGTATCGTTTTACCAACGCAAAGAAATCAGAGATCTTCTTGCCTATTTGAGATTGGTCATCAATCCAGGCGACGAGGAGGCCTTTAAGCGTGTTGTCAACTATCCCAAACGCGGAATCGGCGCATCTACATTGGATGCCATTATGGAACACCGGGCCAAAAACGAAACCGATTTGTTTACAGCAGCCCAAAACGTGCCGCTGACTTCCAGGGCCCGCACCCAATTGAACAAATTTCTCAAGGTCATTCATACCGGGATTCAAAAAAATGAGGTGGCTGGTGCGTATGAGGCCGCTGAATTTATCGCCAATGCCAGTGGAATCATCAAATCGTTCAAAGACGAGAATACAACTGAAAGCCTGGGCAGATTGGAAAACATCGAAGCGTTGCTCAACGGGATTAAAGATTTTGTAGAAGAGGATGAAGTGTCCGAACTCGGTCTGGAGATTGAGGAACGGTCGCTGGCCGCGTACATTCAACACATCGCATTACTGACTGATCAGGATAACGATGATAATTCCGCCGACCGGGTTACACTGATGTCAGTCCATGCTGCAAAGGGTTTGGAGTTTGACGCGGTATTTCTGGTAGGTATGGAAGAGAACATTTTCCCTTCGTTTATGTCGATGGAAAATGAAAAGGACATTGACGAAGAACGAAGGTTGTTTTATGTGGCGATCACCCGGGCACGCAAGTATCTCACGTTGTCATTTGCCAGTTCGAGGTATCGGTATGGAAAAATGGTCTACAACCGACCGAGCCGGTTTTTGGAGGATATCGAAGAGGATAATTACGAAAATCCAAGCGTGGTGTACGGAAAGGTGGGCGCTTTCCCGGTAGCCGACACGAGCGGACCTTCACGCATTCCGCAATTGCGTAAGAAGAAAGCCCCCAAACCTGTCGTAGCTCCTGAAGATTTTACACCGGCACCGGCCGATGAAATCAAAGAAGGCATGGAAGTTGTACACCTCAAATTTGGGAAAGGCAAGGTCCTTAAGATCGATGGTCAAAACAACAGTCGGGTGGCGACCATATATTTTGAGGATATCGATAGCCCCCAGCGCAGAATTATGCTCAAATTTGCCAAATTGCAGATCGTCGAATCGGTCAACTAATCCGCAACTGGATCTTTCTCGATGGAAAAATCGAGATACACGGGCCGGTCCGATGTGGGGAAGTAAAATATTCGCAGGAATAGAAACGGCTGATCTGCGGTAAGGAAAAATTTGCACGACGCGGAATATTTTGTACTTTTAGGAAGGTTCAAACAACCCAAATATGAAAAAATTCAAACTTACAATACCCTTTTTATTGGCTGTTACCATGGTTTTTGGACAAATTGATTTTCGCGAAGGATCATGGGAGGAATTATTGCAAATGGCGCAGGCGGAAAACAAACCAGTATTTGTCGATGCATATGCTGTGTGGTGTGGTCCATGCAAAAGGATGGCCAGCGAGGTATTTACCCAACCCAGCGTGGGGGATTTCTTCAATGAAAATTTCATCAACGCCAAGATTGATATGGAAAAAGGGGAAGGCCCGTCGCTTGGAAGCCAATATGGCGTGACGGCTTATCCCACGTTGCTTTTTATCAGTCCGGAAGGTAAATTGATGCATAAAGCGGTTGGATATCAATCCGCCGACAGGCTCATTAACAACGGTAATATTGCATTGAGCAAAGCCAACCAATCCCGCGAATTCAGTAAAAAATATGACGAAGGGGAGCGAGATCCGGCATTTGTATTGGAATACATGAAGGAATTAAATAAAGCGGAAAAACCAACCGAAAAAATTGCGCTGGAATACTTTCAGGAAATCAAAGACATTGATCCTGAACTGAAAGCCCAGATTGCATTTGAAGCGTTGAAGAACATGGATTCCCAATTGTTCAAATACGTGTTGGAAGGCAAGGACGTGATCAGATCGATGTACGATCAGAGCATCATCGATCAAAAGCTCGTAGCTGCTTCCGAAAGCACGATCAACACCGCTATCCAATACAACGCACCCTCCGTGTTCAATCAAATGGTGGAAAGCTTAAAGTTGATGGACCTTTCGCCCGAAATTCTCGCTTCAATCGAGCGGTCTTACTTCGCCGAAGCCGGAGATGAGGATGCATTCGTGGCGAGCATAAAAAAGTCCCTGGAAAGTGAAGACGCCAACGAATGCGGGCTGGCTATGGAAATTTACCAGGCCTTTCCGGAATCAAAGCCGATGTTGGAATACGCCAGAGAATTATTCGACAGGGGATTTCCGGTAGATTTGACCATGAATAATTACGTCGTCGGATTGAGTCTGGCGATTGGTCTGGAGGATTATGTGTATATGGAACAGGTTTATGGCACCATGCAAATGAAAGCACAGCAGACCACCCGCGAAACGGCTCAAATCCAGGCGCTTTACGAAAAAGCCAAAACATTCCTGGAACGGACGAATCGCGAGAATTAAACGATAAATTTCTTCTTCTTATCCTAAGTACACCGGGCATTACATTAGTGACACTTCTGACGGATTTTTTTCGCCATATCTTCATCATGTAAAGCCTTATGTATCTATAGGATCTACGCAGAAATTAATTCCCTGAAGTAACGGTTTACGGTGAGTCCTGAAAGGACGATGATGGTACAGCGATGGGTTTCAACCCATCGAAGGGGATCAATACAAGTACTGAGTCCTGAAAGGACGATGGAGATAAAACATCATATCCCTGCAGTCAGTTTCATATGGTAAAGACTGCAAAATTCTTCGATTTTATACTGATGTTGAGTGGTATAATGTACCAGATGGGCATAGGCTATACGCGGTTTAGCTTCTTCGATATAAAAAAACAACATCGTCATAAAAATCACGAACATAATGCCCGACGCACTTGCACACCAGTCACCTAATTAGTGACTCTTCTGACGGATTCCGAAAAGCCGATCTATATCCTTTCCGCAAATCCAAACCCCTGGAGATCAGGTTTATGGTAGCGGAACCCATAAATCGGCATTTCGCCCTGGACTTATTTCCACTCCGAATTGACGCCCGTTTACTTTCGAAACGTAAAATCAGGTAAAGGGATGATTTCCCCACCGCGGAGCGCTGATTCATGCGCGAGAATCCCGACGCAGGTAATATTGGCCGATTCCCGGGCATCGGGGTATGCATGAGTCCCTTCCAAAAGCGCCTGCATAAAGGCATGCACCAGATGGGGATGTGAGCCACCATGTCCTGCTCCCTGGGTGAAAGACAGATGTTGATTGTCATCGGTATCATAGACCCCTCCACGTGTAAAAGGTTGAATTTCTTCCGGCAACAAGTGTGCAAAATCCGGACATTCGGTTAGTTGTGGAATCTCTGGTTCTGGTTTTTTGGCTGTATGCACTACCAGTGGATCATGCTCGATCAACGGCCATTCTACCGATTTTTTGGAGCCATACACCTCAAAACTCTCCCGATATTGGCGCGCCACATCAAAAAGCGAACGGTACACGTGTCCGGTCAGATCGCTATCCTTTATTTTGACATGGGTACTTTCAACGGCAAAAGGCGAATTGTAGTGGTGGTGCAGTTCTTCCCGGATGGTTCCAGAACCAAAACAGGACACTGATTCCGCTTCTCCCCGGGTCAGTCCCAAAACCGGACCGACGCAATGCGTAGCATAATGCATCGGCGGAAGACCAGGCCAATAATCTGGCCACCCATCCATATCCTGCTGGTGACTGGCCTTAAGAAACTGAATTTTACCCAGCTCCCCTTTTTCATAGAGGTCTTTCATAAAAAGAAACTCCCGGGCATATACTACAGTCTCCATCATCATATAAGTTAACCCTGTTTCTTCGGTCAACCGAACAATCTCCTCACATTCTTCCAGCGTGGTCGCCATTGGAACCGTACAGGCCACGTGCTTTCCGGCCTTCAATGCCTGGATGCTTTGTTGTCCGTGCAGCGGAATAGGTGTATTGATATGAACCGCATCCACCTGCGGATCGTTTAGCAAATCTTCATACGAAGTATATCTTTTTTCTACTCCAAACTGGTCTCCAATTTCGTTCAGTTTTTCCTCAGAACGCTGACAAATCGCATACATATTCGCACCCGGGTACCGCTGGTAAATAGGGATAAATTCTGCTCCAAATCCGAGCCCAACAATTGCAATATTCATAGATCAATTTATTTGAGGTAGGTGATTTAATATTGCCAAAATAAAAAATATTTTGTAAGGACTGGTAATATCCCGGACGAATTGATGAAGACAAGTTCTTTCTTTTGCGTTTTTTCGGAATGATCAGAACGGTCTTGAGCATAAAACGACAGAGATACGGATGAAATGCCTTAATTATAAGCTACGAATGGATCGGAAAAAACCAAAAGTGGGATCTGTCAATATTGAAGAAATCACCCAAATCCATAGGTCAAATAACACAGGAACTTGTGAATAAAGACACAAAATTTGATGACGATGAAAAATGGTTCAAATGGCAAATTCGTCGAAGATGGTAAGCGATTATTAAGAAGGTGCGCTTGGTATTTTTGAACAATACCCGGCACATCACCTCCGCTCCAAGTTCAAATGAGAACCTGACCTCCTACCCCAAACCCACATCGAGGGTCATCATCACCATAAATCCGGCAATAAACCCGAGGGAAGCCAGATCGGTATATTTATCTTGCTGTGCTTCGGGGATCACTTCTTCTACCACCACAAAGATCATAGCACCAGCAGCAAAACACAAGGCATAGGGGAGAATCGGCGTGAACGTGGTCACTGCCCAGGCTCCCAGAACGGCCGCAAATGGTTCAACGATCGCAGACATTTGACCGTACATAAAACTTTTTCTCCGGCTAAATCCCAACCCACGAAGCGGCATTGCCACCGCAAAACCTTCAGGAAAATTCTGAAGTCCAATTCCCAACGCCAAGGCGACAGCCCCCCCAATCGTAGCACCGTCTATTCCGGCCGCGACGCCGCCAAATAAAACGCCCACTGCCAGGCCTTCGGGGATGTTGTGCATCGTAATGGCCAGGGTCAATAGCACAGATTTATGCCACTGCGTTTTCACCCCCTCTTTTTCGCTCAATTTAAAATTTACGTGCAAGTGGGGTAGTATTTTATCCAGGCCGAAAATAAACAAAGCACCCGTCCCAAATCCAATCAGAGCAGGAACCACCTTTTGAAAACCATCTCCCTCACTCATTTCGATTCCAGGGGCAAGAAGACTCCAAAAACTCGCGGCGACCATCACTCCCCCCGTAAAACCCAACATGGCATCGAACAGGGCACGGTTCATTTTTTTGAATAAAAAAACCAGGGATGCACCCACTGCGGTCATTCCCCAGGAGAATAAGGTAGCATACAAGGCGGCCAAAACCGGATCGATGCTACCCAAATATTCTATAATGCGGTCCATCATGGTTCAGTGGTTCAACGTTACTACTCCAAAAATTTTTTATAACAAAAGTTGGTCGAATCATTCGCCTGGTTTCAGGGCGAAATTTTCTTTTGGGTCAGCTCAGTGCAACCCACTCCTATCAGTTTTTCCCGGTCAGTCCATTCTCATAACTTGAAATCCGGTCGATTGAAATTTGCACGAAGCATCCCGAATTAATGCCAGACTACAAATATATATTACAATGATCAAAAGAAAAAGTTAGGCATTGCTAAATTTATTTTCATTTGGGACTGAATATAAAGTGCCTGAAACAGGAAGGGATCAAATTGTAAGATAGTACAACTTTTATAAAAGATAATACTTGTATTGTAGGGCGATAGCTCTTTAATTTGAGAATCGATATATTCACTTCCCGCGAATATTTTTGTATTTTCCGTTTTTTAAATCACAAGGACAAAAAATCAAGTAATAACATGACAACATCTAATCAACCGATTCGAATTCTGGTAGTCGGGTGCGGCAATATGGGCGCATCCCACGCTTTAGCATACCATCAACTGGATGGTTTTGAAATCGTAGGGCTCGTTTCCCGTGGAAACAGCAAAGTGAAATTGAATGAAAAACTCGGCGGGAATTATCCGCTGTACAATGACTACAACGAGGCATTGCTGGATGCAAAACCCGATGCCGTCAGCATCAACACCTATCCTGAAACCCATGAACCATATGCGATACAAGCCTTTGAGGCAGGTTGTCATGTATTCGTCGAAAAACCCCTGGCCAGCACCGTGGAAGGAGCTGAAAACGTGGTAGCAGCTGCAAAAAAAGCCAACAAGAAACTGGTCATCGGGTACATCCTGCGTCACCACCCCAGCTGGATAAAATTCGTAGAAATGTCCCAGCAACTGGGTAAACCCCTGGTAATGAGAATGAACCTCAATCAACAAAGCCAGACCGATATGTGGACGCTCCACCGGAATTTAATGGCCAGTCTGAGTCCGATCGTGGATTGTGGGGTCCATTACATCGACGTCATGTGTCAAATGACCCAAAGCAAGCCGATCCGGGTGAGTGCTATCGGTGCGAGGTTGACCGATGAGATCCCGGAAGACAACTACAATTATGGACAGCTCCAAATCACATTTGAAGATGGTTCTGTGGGTTGGTACGAAGCAGGTTGGGGTCCGATGATCAGTGAAAATGCATTCTTTATCAAAGACATTTTCGGTCCCAAAGGATCGTTATCCATCGTGGCAAAAGATGCGGGTGGAGAAGGGAAGTCTTCTTCGATCGAGGCACACACCAAAACTGAATCCTTACTGCTCCACCACGCCGATCTCAATGAAAAAGAAGAATTCGCCAAACCGGATGAGTGGATCGACTTATCGGATGAGCCGGACCACAACGAACTGTGTAAAAGAGAACAGGAATATTTTCTCGATGCCATTGTCAACGACATCGATCTGAGTCAGCACGGGGAGGACGCCGTAAATAGCCTACGGATAGCGTTTGCGTGTGACGAATCAGTAAGAACCGGCAAAACGGTTGAACTCTAATAATATTACTGCAGGAACTTTGAACACATCACCATCTTGGACAGGGCAAACAGCCGTCATTACCGGCGCCGCCACCGGACTGGGTTATTCAATAGCTCAAAAATTGGCTAAGCTGAACGTACGGCTGGTCTTGATCGACATCGATCAACAAACGTTGGGGGAAAATCAACCGCATTTTCCCCCCAACACCCTCATATACGGTGTGGATATCACCTCAGAAGAGCAGGTATCCGGTACCGTGAGCGACATTATGTCACACGTGAATCGTGTGGATATTTTGATCAATAGCGCCGGCATCACCGGGCAGACCAATATCAAAAGCCACGAGGTCGATCCCGAGGATCTTCAACGCGTTTTTGACGTCAATTTCAAAGGCTCCTGGCTGTTGAGTAAACACCTGATCCCTGAAATGCTCCGGCATAATTACGGTCGAATCCTCCATATTGCATCCATCGCCGGGAAAGAAGGCAACGCTGGAATGCTGGCTTACTCCGCTTCCAAGGCTGCGGTCATCGGAATGACCAAGGTTCAGGGAAAGGAATATGCCCAAACGGGAATTACGGTCAATGCCATAGCACCGGCAGTTATCAGAACCAACATGGTCGAGGCCATGTCCGAAGAACAGGTCAAATACATGACCGATAAAATACCGATGCGACGGTGCGGCACGCTGAATGAATTAGCTGATATGGCCGTTTTTATCGTTTCCCCACATACCAGTTTCACCACCGGATTTACCTTTGATTTGAGTGGGGGGCGGGCAACATATTAATTCAACTTTTGAACAAGGTGCTTTTCTTGAACATTAAAAATAAATCACGTGGATAATCACCGACCAAGAATTAACACCTCTCAAATTCCGGTAGGCGTTGTGGGATTGGGTTTAATGGGTAGCAGCATTTGCGTATGTCTCCTGATGGCCGGACACCCGGTGGTAGCTGTAGCGCCTCTGCCCGTAGATCTGGAAAACGCTTTATCCCGCATCACCAGGCATTTCCAATCCGCGCGTGAACATGGTATGACCGATCGGTTACCGGACGAATACCTGAAAAATCTGACCATTACGGAAGATTACGCCCAACTGGCTCCGTGTCAGATCGTACTGGAATGTACGATAGAAGATATCGAGGTAAAGAAAACGGTATTCGGGAAAATCGAGCCTCATATTTCGTCCGACGCATTGCTGACCAGTAATACGTCAGCTATACCCATTACGCAATTGCAACAGTTAACCCGTCATCCGGAGCGCTTTCTGGGCCTTCATTGGGCGGAGCCCTCGCACACCACCAGATTTCTGGAAATTATTTGCGGGGATGACAGCGACATAGCCCATGGTGAGTACCTGTATGAACTTTCCCACCAATGGGGCAAGGAACCCATTCTTGTTAGAAAGGACATACCGGGATTTATTACAAACCGGTTGATGTACGCGATGTACAGGGAAGCCATTTTCCTGGTGGAAAACGGCTATGCCACCGTCGAGGACGTGGATCGATCCTGCCGCAACAATGCGGGATACTTTATGACATTGGTGGGGGTGTTTCGCTGGATGGATCTGACCGGTGTAAAAGCGTACCACAACGTGATGAAAGACCTGCTTCCCACCCTGCACAATGGAACGGAAGTACCCAAATTAATCGATGACATCGTCCGGTCAGGAGGCAATGGCACCTCCAATGCCAATGGATTTCATCCTTATACACCCGAGGAGGCGGAAGAATGGGAAAAGGTGTTTACGGAATTTACATACAAGATCCGGGAGCTTGCCCTGCAATATCCGGCAGACATTGTGGAGCGACGCCTGGAGCAAAAGAAAAACGCATGACCAACAAACTATCCAACCGACCTCTGATTATCGATGCACACCTCGACCTGGCGATGAACGCCATCGATTGGAACCGTGATCTTCGACAATCCGTGGAAGTTATTCGAAGAAGAGAAAAAGGGCAGACAGATAAGCTCGACCGGGAAAAGGGGGTGGTGTCTTTGCCAGCGCTTCGGGAAGGACGGATTGGTGTTGTGGTCGCTACCCAGATCGCGCGATATGTGGCCGAAGGCAGCGATCTGCCCGGCTGGCATTCGCCTCATCAGGCCTGGGCTCAAAGTCAGGCCCAATTAGCCTGGTACCGGGCTATGGAAGAAGAAGATGAAATGGTGCAAATCACCAATATCGGGGAGTTGGATCGCCACATACAATTGTGG
>CALGAA010000224.1 GCA_937952445.1 uncultured Bacteroidota bacterium
CGGACCATATGATCTGCGTACCGGCGGGCATGTGCGAATTGTCCAGTACAATTTGACCCTCCCCGGTTTCACATACATCGTGCACGATGTCCACCACAGGCCGGAGGCAATCGGGTGTGAAAATGAGGGTATCGGTGCCCATACAGCCCTGCTCGTCCAGCGCTATCAAAATGGCGGTATCAGACGCTTGCTCCAAAGTAATTTGCCGTGTTTCTCCGCTGCCCATTTCTACGTATTCCTGCTGATCTCCCACCAGGATATCGAGTTGGTAGGGAGCCGTTCCCCGGTCAATCGAAACCTCGATCCTGACGGAGTCCTCTTCGGCCGGAATCTCCGTTGCATTTATATGGATCATCGGGTTAGCGACGGGTGAAATCCGCAGGGTACTGTCGCATATACCGGCTGGGGTATCCCATTGTACGTAAAGCTCCAACGTATCCGAATAGTGGGGAAAGTCGATGCCAAATCGTCGGAAAAAGGTCTGCGTTACGGTGGCCCCATCTGGGAGCGTCGCGCGGAACGTGGTATCTGTCAAATTTCCACCCCCGATCGTTAACTCGATCACCTCCGGATCCGCGCAATGCCGGGAGGCTGAAATCAATTCGTAGGCGCATTCGCTACAATCCCTTACCTGGAGAGTAAACTGGCTGGTGTCAGGGATTTGGAGTGTGGCCGGTGCGATGTAATAATAGGTAAAAACACCTTCCGTGGCGTAAGTGAGGCTGGAGGCTTCGAAAGAATCCAGGCTGATGAAATCGGAGGTGAAAAAACCACCCGAATCCACTCCAGCCGTCAAATAGTTGTACAAATTCAACGTGTCATCCTCACCGAGGCAGTACATCAGATTTTGATCCTGGCCCGCTTCGGCACTGGAAGTGCAGGTTGAAAGTTGGGTGGTCGCTTCGCAGCCATTTTCATCATAAAAATAAATTTTATAATTCCCCGGCGGTATATTCACCCAACTCATTTGATCATGCACCGGCGTACTATTGCCATTTCGCAGCCAGGCGACTGAATCGATGACCACATCTCCGGATACACTGTACGTTACGGTCCTGTTGTAGCAATCACCAGCCGATAGATCGATGTACTGATCGAAATTGAATGTGCATTTGTTGGGGGTAAAATTGGGTACGTAATCCACTCTACATGCCGGCGAGTTAACATCGATAAAGGTAATAATTCCGACATCCACGGGGACTAAAAACACCTCCGTATTGCCCCCGTATTCATAGGTTATGGTTTCCTCTGTCCGACTTCCGCCATCGAACACAAAATAAAACCGCTTACCAAATCCTGGGTTGGGATTATTGACAACCACCTGAACCTTTTTATGAAGTACCCCGTCGACCATAACTTCGGAGGGCAAAACGCTAAAATAAGAAACTGTAATACCACAATCGCTCTGTGCCCACGCCCCATGCACACCAATTCCCCCCAGGAAAAAGGCTAATAGGATCAATCCAATTCGAACGGGTATAATTTTTTCTTTCATTGGCGTTTGGTACCACAAATATATGACCAAAGTAACGAAGTAGGACGAAAAACTTCCGAATTAGTTACGCACAACCACGCTGGAAAATTATTATAATGGACCACAAGCTATGTGATTCTCCCGTTTTTAACGTATTTTTGCCCACCATTTCCAGAACAGAATACCAAAATGAATCAAGCGAAACAAGTGAGGACTCTGACAGAGCAGGAAATAATCAGACGGGAAGCGTTGCAGCAATTGCGTGAATTGGGAATCGATCCCTATCCGGCGGAAGCCTTCGAGGTGAATTCCTCAGCCAAACATATCAAAGAAAATTACACAGAAGACCAAAAGGATCAGTTTCAAAACATTAGCCTGGCCGGTCGCATTATGACCAAGCGGGTGATGGGCAAGGCGTCGTTTGCAGAACTTAAGGATTCCACAGGACGCATTCAATTGTACGTCAACCGGGACGAAATAGCGCCCGGTGAGGACAAAACACTCTATAATACGGTCTTCAAAAAATTACTCGACCTGGGGGATTACATCGGTGTCAAGGGGTACGTTTTCACCACCAAAATGGGAGAAATCACCCTGCATGTCCGGGAGTTAAAAGTCCTGTCCAAGTCCTTGCGGCCTCTTCCTGTAGTCAAAAAGACCGTAGATCCGGGGACTGGAAAAGAAGTTATTCACGATGCTTTTTCCAATCCTGAGCTTCGCTATCGGCGACGGTATCTCGACCTGATCGTGAACGATGGAGTAAAAGAAACCTTTGTAACCCGATCCAGAATCATTACCGCCATGCGCCGGTATTTTGATGATCACGGTTGGCTTGAGGTAGAAACTCCCGTTCTTCAATCCGTACAGGGTGGAGCAGCGGCCCGGCCGTTCAAGACCCATCACAACACCCTGGACCGTCCGTATTTCCTGCGGATTGCCAACGAGATCTACCTAAAAAAATTGATCGTAGGAGGATTTGAAGGGGTGTATGAAATCGGGAAAATGTTTCGGAATGAAGGTATGGACCGGACCCACAATCCCGAATACACGGCCATGGAAATCTACGTGGCCCATAAAGATTACCACTGGATGATGGAGATGGTAGAATCTCTGCTGGCCTATATCGCGCAGGAGGTACTGGGTACCACGCAGGTACCGTACGGGGACCACATCCTGGATTTTCAGGGACCCTATCCACGGCTTACCATCTTTGAAGCGATTCAAAAGTACGGCGATATCGACGTCAGCGATATGGATGAAGATCAATTGCGCGCCGTCTGCAAGAAGCTTCATATTGAGGTAGATTCTTCAATGGGTAAAGGCAAATTGATCGATGAAATTTTTGGCGAAGTCGTCGAAAAGAACCTGATCCAGCCGACGTATATTATCGATTATCCCATCGAAATGACCCCGTTGGCCAAAAAGCACCGGGAGAAAGAAGGTTTAGTGGAACGATTCGAGCTTTTTGTCAACGGTAAAGAAATTGCCAACGCGTATTCGGAGCTCAATGACCCAATCGACCAACGCGAACGGTTTGAAGAACAACTCCGATTGGCAGAGCGCGGCGATGACGAGGCGATGGGAATGGACGAAGATTTTTTGCGGGCTTTGGAATACGGGATGCCACCGACTTCCGGCCTCGGTATTGGAATCGACCGGTTGACCATGCTGTTGACCAACCAAACTTCGATACAGGAAGTGATATTTTTTCCACAAATGAGAGATGAAAACTAGCCTATGAAAATTAAAGATTTAATGTCGATCAGCGGAATGCCGGGTCTGTACAAGCTATTAGCCACACAACAAAGTGGAATCGTAGCTGAATCACTGGAAACCGGTCAGAAAAAATTCTTCTCCACACGCAGTTATCAATTCTCACCATTGGAGTCCATCGCTATTTACACCCACGACGACGCCCTTCCACTGGAAGATGTTTTTGCCAAAATGAAATCGAATCCGCCCGAAGAAAATCTGGCGAAATCGCAGTTGAGGGACTACTTCACCGAAGTACTGCCCGATCACGATGAGGCAAAGGTATATGTGAGTGATATCAAAAAAATCGTGTCGTGGTTTACTTATCTTGAAGCCAACGGATATTTGGAGGAGGATGAGGAGGCAGAAGAGGATGAAGAATCGGTTGATGTAGAGGGAGATGAGGAGGAATAATTCGGATATTGTCCGGATTTTCATACCTTTAATTCAAATAAAGACCGAAGAATCATGCTGGCATACATAGACTGGACAGTCGACCCGCAATGGGGATTTCTCCGGTGGTATAGCGTACTGTTTGCAGTCGGATTTATCGCCGGATATTTCATGGTTAAAAAAATGTTCAAGCGGGAAGGAGCCAATCTGGAATGGTTGGATTCCTTGCTGATGTATATGGTCATCGCTACCATTTTGGGCGCGCGGATTGGTCATTGTGTTTTTTATGACTGGGAATATTTTTCACAGCACCCGCTCGAGATCATTCTCCCGGTGAGGTTCGAACCCGAATTCGAATTTATTGGGTACCGGGGTCTGGCGTCCCATGGTGGAGCGATCGGAATTCTGATTGCCTTGTGGATTTTTTCAAAAAGAGTCAGTAAAACCCCGTTTTTGTGGATTGTAGATCGCATCGTGGTCCCGGTCACCTTCGCAGGGGTATTTATCCGGTTGGGCAATCTGATGAACCATGAGATCATTGGCAAACCAGCAGACGTCCCATGGGCTTTCAAATTTGAACTGGTGGATGACATCCCTCGTCACCCCGTCCAGATCTATGAATCCCTGAGTTACCTGGCGATATTTTTCTTCCTGTATTACCTGTATTGGAAAACCGATAAACGTAAACAACTGGGATATATATTTGGCTGGTTTATGATTTTACTGTGGTCGGCACGGTTTGTGATGGAATACTTCAAAAGCAGCCAGGGAGGCCTGGAAACGTATTTCAATCTCGGGTTGTCCACGGGCCAGTTGCTCAGCATACCATTTGTGCTAATCGGCATTGGTTTATTGTTTTACAACAAAACGTACGAACCGGATTTTCATAAACGAAAATTCCGTAAGAAACGGGCCTGATCCCGGGCTGCAAGGAAATTTTCAGTAAAATTTGAACATTCAGACCTGGCAAGGCGTTGAATTCGCTGATTGTCAGTAAGACGGAAATTATAATGAAGAAAGAAATCAATCCTACCGTTCTCCAATCTACATTTGAAGATTTAGGTGACAACCATTTTTCGACCGGGGTAGATACTCCGCTGAAGGAAGATGCGTTTGCGCTGAGCGATAGTGAAAAAATAGATTTAATCGCAGATAAATTTGCCGATATCATGGATAC
>CALGAA010000225.1 GCA_937952445.1 uncultured Bacteroidota bacterium
CCGGATCGAAGACATCTATCCGAACGGGGGACGTGCGGTTTTTTTCAAAAGCGATCAATTGGAACACGAAGTGATGCCTTCTGCTCAAAGGTCGAGGATTAGCATTGCTGGTTGGTTAAAAAATGTATAACTGCAGATGGCCAGATCGATGCCGTATAACCGGTATTCGTTCAGGCTGTCGGAGAATTGTCTTTGGCATTTACCTTCTTCTTATACTATAATGGCGTCATCCTGGTATATTTTTTAAAAACGTGGGAAAAATATGCTGGCGAAGAATAGCCCAGAAGGTATCCGATGTCCTTCATTGAATCTGTGGTCAGAACCATTTCTTTTGCTTTTTCAATTTTTTGCCGGTTGATGTAGTCGATCGGACTGCTTCCAATGTGTTGTCTGAACTTGTGTTTAAACCTGGACTGGGAAAGCCCGGTGATTTCGCTGAGTTCGTCGATGGTCAGTGGTTCGTCAATGTTTTCCTGGATGTAGGCCATTACTCGAGCAATATCGGCAGGTAATTTTTGATCATTTTTTATCCTCGATGAGGTAACCACTTCCAGTAATATACTGAGGATACAATTTTTTATATGCAATCCCTGCAATGGATGAGGTGCCAGTTTGCACTGGGTTTCAAGTCTGCGAAAATTTTGCTGGATGCGTTGATTTCCAGGAAAACGAACATGGGGTGCATTCATCAGACCGAGGTATAATTTTTCGCTGTCCTCCTGCTCTAAGCCAAGCAAAGGCTTGTTACCGGTAGGGGATTTTAGGATCAACCAATACAAGCTTCCTATGGATTCCGGATAATTGCTGGTACCGTGGATTTGATTGGGCTTGGTCAAAAGGAGATCGCCCCCTTTCAGGCTGTATTCCACCGATTCGATTTCATAGATCTGCCGGCCCTTCTCCAGGTAGCAAATTTCAAACATGTCCGGATGTTGGTGCCTTTCCAGTACTTCTCCTGCTTCCTGGTACTTGTAATGGCCCAGTAGCATGGCTCCGGGTACTCTGAAATTCCGGAGATCATATATTTTCCGGGTATCTGTGGATTGATAATCCAAGTAAACCTCCATTTCAATATCAATTTTGTGCTGTAATATAATAATTATATCCCTACTTCGCAATCATTTTTACATTTGGTCCAGATAGGAAATAAAATTCTGTATTTCGGTCATGTTCGTATTAAAATGAAATTCGTGTTGGGTCTCCAGCAGGTAAAAGCCAATGTTATGTCTATACCTGTCTTCTGTTTCATAAGTCCACCATTCTTATGAAGCACGATTGCCGGTGATTTTGAACCAAATAAATCTCAGTAAATGATCAATGATTACTATGAAAAAGATTGAACGCACTATGAAATTGATGTTGCAAACGCTTCTTTTGATCCTGATAATTCAAGTGCAGGGTCAGGGTAACGAACGATCCTACCCGCTTCCGGGTCAAGCAACCAGGGATGCAGCGGATCCGATTACTATCTCCGGGATAGTTACAGGCCAGGAGGGTGAAACTTTGATTGGTGTGAACGTGCAGGTCAAGGGAACCAACAAAGGAACTTCCACCGACTTTGAGGGTCATTTTCAATTGAACGAGGTCGACGTAAATGATGTTTTGGTTTTTTCTTATATCGGATATCAAACGATGGAGGTTCCGGTGGAAGGACGATCCAAGATCAATGTAACCATGGCAACCAACGCTGAATTGCTCGATGAAGTGGTAGTGGTAGGTTATGGAGTGCAAAAAAAGGTTAACCTGACAGGTGCGGTGGACGTCGTGACCCAGGAAGATATACAAAATCGATCTGTTACCAATGTGACCGAAGCGCTTCAGGGTGTATCCCCTAACCTCAATATTTCTCCATCCGAATTCTCGAATGAACCGGGAGGTGCCATGTCTATCAATATTCGTGGAGTGGGGTCGCTCACCGGAGACTATTCACCCTATGTGCTGGTCGATGGTATGCCGATGAACATCAACCTGGTCAATCCAAGTGACATCGAATCCATTTCCGTACTCAAGGATGCAGCAGCATCGGCTATTTATGGTGCTCGCGCTCCCTATGGCGTGATCCTGATAACCACAAAAAAGGGATCACAGGATGGTAAAATTAGAATTGATTATAACAACAATATTTCGTTTGCCAGTCCGATAGGTATGCCTCATATGGCCAATACGCTTGACTATATGGCAGCCCACGATCAAGCCAGTGTAAATGCAGGATTGGCACCCAATTTTACTGAGTTCAATTACCAAAGGGTGCGAGATTATATGGATGGCAAAATCAAGGAAGAAACCTGGTTGCTCGACGATGGGTCAGACTGGGCTGGAAACGATATCTGGAACATAGCCGGTAACGGTAACAACGATTGGATGTATATCTATTACAAGGACAATGTCATGCGGCAGAAGCATGATGTGAGTATCAGCGGGGGAGGGCGTACCAATTCATTCTACATTTCTGCCGGCCTTTTGGACCAGCCGGGTGAATTGCGATTTGGTGATGAGAAGTATAAAAGATACAACGTCAATGCCAACCTGGTGTCCGATGTGACAGATTGGTTATCGATCAATCTCAACACCAAATATATCCGGGATTTTAAGCAATACTTCAACGCGGGTGGATTTGACCGACGTACGCAATACCACAATTTTTTCCGGACAAATCCATTCAGACCTCTGTATTTGCCGAATGGTGAATTTTCATACATCTCATACATCCCTCCCATGGTTGACCCGGAAGGCAAGGAAAGGCAGTATTTCTCCCAGGCTTCTATTTCACTAGGTGCAACCCTGGAGCCTATCCCAAATTGGGTGACTAGAATTACCTATAACTACCGCGACAATAATTCGAGATTTACCAACTACCATCCGACCATATATGGCACTGCTCCCGATGGGGAAAAAAGAATCTATGAATCAGCCATAAGCAATTATCAGACGACCTTCAATAACGAGGGATATACTTTGTACAACATTTCGACCTCCTATCATCTCAACCCGGGTGAGCATTATTTTTATTTGCTGGGAGGATTCGAATTTGAAGAAACACAATTTAACAACCTCTGGGGGAGCAAAAACGAATTGTTGGTGTACAATGTTCCGGCGATAAACACGGCCGTGGGGGAACATTATACGAGCGAAAATAAAACGCATTGGGCTACGGCAGGACTTTTTACCCGGTTTCAATATAATTATAAGGAAAAATATCTTTTCGAAGCCAACCTGAGATATGATGGAAGCTCAAAGTTTGAAAATGAAACAAGATGGGGCCTGTTTCCCTCTGTATCTGTGGGATATAACATCTATAAGGAAAATTTCTGGCAGCCTCTCGAATCCATCGTGAATACATTGAGAATCAAAGCTTCCTGGGGAGCTTTGGGGAACCAGAATGTGCCCAATTACCTCTATTTACCTTCCCTGGGAATAGGAACTGATCTGTCCTGGATCATGGGCAATGATGGACGTCCTTCCTATACCACTGCACCGGGCCTTATCAGCGCAAATCTCACATGGGAGACGGCCACCACAACCAACCTGGGTATCGAAGCCAGTTTCCTGGATGGAAGGTTAACCACATCTTTTGACCTATACCAAAGGATTACTACAGATATGTTTGGTCCTGCTGAGGCTTTGCCCATACTTCTCGGGACCTCACCTCCACGCGCCAACAACGCTACTTTGCAAACCAATGGTATCGAAATCGCACTGGGCTGGCAAAGCACGATCGGATCTGAGTTATCCTATTCCATCAGGGCAACACTGGCGGATAATGTTTCCAAAGTGACCAAATACAACAACCCGACGAAATCTTTGAATACTTGGTATGAGGGCCAGATATTGGGCGAAATCTGGGGTCTCCAGACCGTAGGGATTTATCAGACCGACGCTGAGGCAGAGAACGGACCGGATCAATCCTTGTTTTACCCGCGTTGGGGAGCAGGTGATATTCATTACCGGGATCTGGATGGAGACAATATAATAACCCGGGGAACCTGGACAGCAGATAACTCTGGCGATTATTCGGTGATTGGAAATCAGAGTCCTAGATTTTTAACAGGCTTGATGGCCGGCGTTCAATGGAAGGGATTTGATGTGAGTATGTTTTGGCAGGGAATACTAAAACGCGACTATGCGTTTAACGGAGATGTGGATATGACATTTTTTGGATTTCTGGGCCAGCAATGGTGGGGAATGAATATGTGGGAGAAGGGCAATCACACCACCCTGGATTACTGGAGGCCTTCCAACGAAACGAATGCACTGGGTCCCAATACCGATGCTTATTATCCCAGACCATATTTGTCCGAGGAGGATTATAAGAATAAGAAAATCCAGACCAGGTATACGCAGAATGCCTCCTACCTGAGATTGAAAAATTTGAGCATTGGTTACCAGTTACCTGCCAATATCATGCATAGGACGCCCTTATCCAATGTGAAAATTTATCTTTCAGGGGAAAATTTATTGACCATCACTAAGTTAACCAAACTCATCGATCCTGAAGCTCTGAGCACTGGTTACGGTGGTGGTACAGGGAAGATTCATTTCCCACGTAAGGTCTATTCTGTTGGTCTCAATGTCTCATTCTAAAACAATTTACACCATGAAATCTCTGAAATATAAAATAGCATTGTTCGCATTTCTGGCCCTTGGGGTTTCGAGTTGTGAGGATGATTTTCTGGATCGTCTCCCTCTTAATGAAATTTCCACTGAAGATTATTGGGAAAGAGCCAGTGATCTGGAACTGTATATGAACAATTTTTATACGCTATTCAATGTGACTGGATCGGATCGTTACGAGCACATATTTGCCCGCGATATACAGTCCGATGATATGACTCATGTTCAGGCCAGTCCACGTCTACGTGGTTCCAGAACGGTACCTGAGTCCGGAGGTTGGGATTACTCTACCATCCGAAACGTAAATTATTTCTTTGAGAATTACACAAAATGTCAGGAACCCTTTGAGAGCTATAAAGCCTACCTGGGAGAAGCGCATTTTTTCAGGGCATATTTGTACTTTAACCTGGTCAAGGAATACGGAGATGTGCCATGGATCAACAAGCCTCTGGCGACGGATTCCGAAGAACTCTATATGGTCCGTACACCACGCAACCAGGTTGTAGATTCAATCATTGCCGATCTTGACAAAGCAGTGGAGTATTTACCTTCAGGAAAGCAGCTTGGCGGAACCAGATTGAGTAAGGAAATAGCCCAATTGCTCAAATCCAGAGTTTGTTTGTACGAAGGTACCTGGGAAAAATATCATGCTGACGGTGTCTTTGCTGTTTCCAATGCCAATCCAACGAAGTACCTGGAGTTGGCTGCCAGCTCAGCATTGGCGGTCATACAATCTGGTTTGTATTCGGTCTATGAACGGGGTGATGTCAACTGGAACTACTTTTTCTTTGCCCAGGTAGATTATGCGGATAATCCTGAGGTGATGTTCTGGAAAAAGTATGATCTAGATATTGGGATAGGACATGCCCGGCAATTTCAGGTTGCAAGAGGCAAGTCCGGTGGTGTAGGGCTCACAAAGTCTTTTGTGGAATCTTATTTATGCGCCGATGGCAGACCTATTTACCTGAGCAATGGTGAAATGAATCCATTGTATCAGGGGGACGACAATCTTAAGGCAACCACCACGAATCGGGATCCCCGGATGATCCAGACGTTTTTTACACCTGGGTTTCCGTTGCAGATCATTGATGGAGATACCACCAGATTTACCAGACCTTCTGTTGATGAACCAGCGCATACCGTATGTCCTACAGGATACCAGATCAATAAAATTTTAAATTTTGATCCCATCCATCACAAAAGTCTGGATACGCAGTCCGATGGCTTTACCGGTTGGGTTATCTTCCGATATGCGGAGGCATTGCTCAATTACGCAGAAGCAAAAGCTGAGTTGGGTACACTGACCCAGGGGGATATCGATATATCTATACGATTGCTGCGGGAACGGGTGGGCATGCCCAATCTGGATCTCGCCAACATCGAAAACGATCCCAACTGGAATTTCCCGGATCTTTCTCCGGCGCTCAATGAAATACGCCGGGAAAGAAGGGTGGAACTGATCGGAGAAGGCTTCCGATGGGATGATATTGCCCGGTGGGCGGCAGCGGATGAATTGATCATAAATCAGCGACCGTTGGGTGCAAAATTCAACAACGTCGATTATCCGGAACTTTCAGCAGAAGATTACAGCCTGACCAATGGTTATTTTGATCCGTTGAAGGAACAACTACCCAATGGATTCGGTTTTCGCCCGGACCGGGATTATCTGAGTCCGATTTCAACAGTGGAATTGAATTTAAATCCACAATTAGAACAAAATCCGGGATGGTAATCCCGATCTATTGGCTATTTTTAGGACTAATCAAAATTTCAGTCAAATTCTGCGATATCACATGTTTTTTGATGGATGTTTTGAAAAAATGAAACTATGAGAATTAATTTTTGGGAAAGTTTGAGTCTGTTGGTGGCTTTCGTCTGGCTATGTGGATGCCAGACCGACAAAACGGATTCGGACATGGTTGTGGAGCTGGATTCTTCCACGGGTCAATACCTGATCAGGGAAGCCGATGAGGTAGTCCTGCAGTACAACTATCAGACGGTCTATGCAGAAGACGTGGTGGTTCTGGAGAGCGCACGACCGGAGGAATTTACCAGGAGCGAGCAGGATACTTTTATCACTACGAGCATTTATGCTGTTCCGCGGAGCAATTATATCCACCCGGTTTACGGACTGGAGGGCGAAATGCTGACCCGGGACTGGCCTGACGGAGCGCACCCCCACCATCGGGGGATATTCTGGGCGTGGCCGGAAGTTTACTACGGCTCCAGGCTGGGGGATATTTATGCCCTGCAGACGGTGTTTGCCCGACCGACCGGGGAAATCAGTCTTGACCAGGGTATGGATTATGCCCAAATTACTGCCGGTAACAAATGGCGATGGGAAGACCGGGAAGCTATCGTGGATGAAACGGCCGTCATACGGGTATATAAAGCCACCGATGATTACCGAATTATTGATCTGGCCCTGCGGTTTACGGCGTTGGTGGATAGCGTCACCATTGCCACCCGGGAGACCAATACCTATGGAGGTTTGAATATACGCATGCAAACGCCGGATAATCAGAAAATATCTTATCATACGGATGATCCTTCGGGCTCTGTACAACGAGCATGGTCTGAATTCAGCGGTACGTTTGATGGTGCTTCAATGGAAAGCGGTATGACGGTATTGCAACATCCTTCCAACCCGGATTATCCGGGTCAATGGGTAGAATACCCGGATTTGGCCTGGGTGCAGCCGACGTTCCCAGCCCCGAATACCCGATACGAATTGAAAAAAGACGTTCCTTTGGATTTGCACTACCGCATTATTTTACATCGCGGTGGGGAGCAGGAGAAAGGGACATATGAATCCTGGTGGGATCATTACACGGGCGATCCCAGGGTCTCCTCATTACTCCGTGATTAATCAGTTTTAATATCTTGAAATTATATACGCTATGAAAAATGACAACCATACTTCCGGATTGGGTCGGAGGAATTTTGTGAAAAAAGCAACGCTGTCCGCGATGGCAGCACCGTATATCATCCCATCCACCGTGTGGAGTAAAAAAAATACAGCTCCTTCGGATAAAATCAATCTGGGCATTATCGGATGTGGTGGATTGGGCAAAGCCAATCTGGCAGCCTGTATGCAGGATGAGGGCGTAGTCCTGGTGGCGGCCTGTGATGTGTGGGATGAAAGACTCGACCCCATCGTGGAAAAATATAAGGACACCTGTAAAGGGTACCAGGACTATCGGGACCTGTTGCGTCATCCGGGACTGGATGCGGTGATTATTGCCACTCCGGCGCATTGGCATGCTTTGCAGGCTATCGCTGCAGCTGAAGCTGGTTTGGACGTATATTTACAAAAGCCGATGTCGATGTATCCGGCTGAGAGTATCGCTATCCGCAATGCTTTTCGCAAACACGGGACGATCAACCAGATCGGGACCCAGATCCACGCCGGTGACCATTACCGCCGGATGGTGGAATTAGTCCGTTCCGGAAACCTCGGGAAAATCGGTACCGTGCGGACATTTTTCGTCATGAACGAAGCCCCCACCGGGATTGGGAAAGGGAACAACCAGGATCAGGCACCCCGTGGTTTGGACTGGGACCTGTGGGTCGGACCATCTCCCATGCAGCCTTTTAATCCGAATCTCGTACGGGATGCCTTTTTCCATTGCTTTTGGATGGATTTCAGCGGAGGATGGACGCCGGGAATGGCGCCACACATCACGGATCTGCCGATCTGGGCACTCAATTTGGGCTATCCTACATCGATCAATGCCATGGGAGGCCGGTATATCATCGATGACGACGGGGATGCATATGATAACCACGAAGTCACCTGGCAATATCCGGACCTGACCATGACGTGGATGAATTCGTCTACCAATAGTCATGGCTGGGCCTTTCAAAATGCCGATAAGGAAGGCGTGGGATATGAGACGGGCACCCGACGTCGACTGGGAATATATTTCCACGGCAGTAACGGAACGCTCATTACCGACTACGATACCCATATTTTGATACCAGAAGGGGATCGAATGGACGGACTCGAAACACCAAAACAAACCATCGAGTCTTCTCCGGGGCAGGAGTTGGAATGGCTGGAAGGAATCAGATCGCGCCGACAGCCCTTGTGTCATGCAGGGTACCATATCAAAGTGGATTTGCCTATTCAACTGAGTATTTTGTCTATGAAACTCGGTAGATCCATCCAGTTTGATCCGGCCCGTGAGAAAATTGTCGGAGATCGGGAAGCCAGTCGGTTGTCGGTGCCGGAATACAGGTACCCCTGGAAATTCCCGACAGAATATTTGTAATCGAAGATTACTCCATCCAAAATGCGTGAAATGGCAAATTATAATCGAAGGGATTTTGTGAAAAATTCCCTTATGGCCGGGGTAGGCCTGAGTGTATTTAATCCGGCGTTCTCACATGCTGTAAATAGATCGGAGAGACAGGTAAAAAAGGTGGGGATGATCGGTCTCGACACGGGGCACAGCCCTGCCTTTGTCAAATCCCTGAACTCCGCACAGGAAGGCGAATATCTGAACTATAAGGTTGTAGCTGCTTATCCAAAAGGAACCGAACTCGTCCGGGAATGGAAGGATCGAATCCCTGAATTCACCGCCGAAGTCCAAAAATACGACGTCGAAATCGTCGATACCATACCCCAGCTCCTCGAAAAGGTGGATTACGTTATTCTGACAACCATCGATGGGAACAAGCATCTGGAACAGGTCATGCCGGTATTTGAAGCCGGACTCCCTGTTTTTATCGACAAACCATTGGCTGCCTCTATGGACGACGCACGAAAGATAGCAGCTGCAGCAGAAAGATACAATACGCCCATGTTCTCGGCTTCCTCGCTCCGGTTTTTAAATGGTGCACATGAAGTGCGAAATGGTCGGTTGGGTCGGGTAAACAGCGTGGAAGCATACAGCCCGGCTTACATTGAAGAGCACCACCCCGATTTGTTCTGGTACGGTGTTCATGGCGTGGAAATCTTATTCACCATACTGGGCTTGGGGTGCCAATGGGTAGAACGCACCTTTACCCCCGATATGGATCTGGTGGTCGGTATGTGGGAAGGAGATCGCATCGGGACATTCCGGGGAATCAGGAAAGGGAGAGCTGGGTATGGCGGAATCGTGTATGCAGAGGATGGAATTGAACTACTGAACAATTTTGAGGGCTATAGCGGATTGTTGCATGCGATCGTAGCGTTTTTCGAAAGCGGGCAAACCCCGGTGGATATCGATGAAACGCTGGAGATTTTCGCTTTTATGCAGGCTTCTGAAGTGAGTAAGACATCTGGTGGTAAACGGGTCTTTCTCCACGAAGTGTAAATCCTGCGGGCTGACATCCGGATTTTATTTTCAGGAACATGACAAATTGAGATCATTCACAATTTGCGAGAAACAATTTTTCGCAAAATGGGGATTGTTAACTAATTTACAACATAATTAATTATTTTATTAAAATGAAAGAAGTTGCATTGATGGAAGACAAGGAGCTTTTTGATTTGATGAAAAAGGAATTGTTTTCCGCTGTCATTGGTGATGTGATGGATACCATGGGATTGATCCATCAGTTTTTGCCACCGCAGATCCGACCTTTGGAGGATAGCATGGTGGTTGTCGGTCGGGCATTTACGGTAGTGGAAGCGGATATTGGGACGCCGGCTATAAGCGAAGAATTAGCTCATAAACCCTTTGGAAATATGCTGGAAGCGCTCGATGACCTGCGCCCCCATGAAGTGTACATATGTTCAGGAGCATCCCCCGACTATGCATTATGGGGAGAGATCATGACAATCAGGGCCAAATATCTGGGAGCTGCAGGAGCTGTGGTAGACGGATACTCGCGCGACACCACAGGTGTTTTAAAGACCGGGTTTCCGACCTTCTCCTACGGACCGTATTCTCAGGATCAACAGGTCAGGGGGAAAGTCGTGGATTTCCGTGTTCCCATCACCATGGGCAATGTCCGGATCAATCCAGGAGACATCGTTTATGGTGATTTTGACGGAGTTTGCATCATCCCTCAAGAGCAGGAAAATGAAATAATTCAACAGGCTCTCGACAAGGCCCGGACAGAAAAAGTGGTTCAAAATAAAATTCTGGAAGGAATGAGTGCATGTGAAGCTTTTGCAAAATACGGCGTGATATAAAAGAATGATAGATTTAAAAAACAAAAAAATATTGGTAACCGGGGGCGGTGGAAATGGATTAGCGTCGGGAATTTGCAGTGCACTGGATAAGCTGGGCGCCCAATTGATTCTCAATGAAATCGAAGAGGGATGTCTGAACAGTGTTAAGGCAAAATATCCTCATGCGTATTCCATCCAGGCTGATATCACCAAAGAGGATCAGGTTCAGGCCATGTTTGAGGAGATCGAGAATAAAATCGGGGTAATCGATGGTCTGGTCAACAATGCAGGAGTGGGATTGGTCAAACCTGCACATGAAGCTACAACCTCAGAATTTGATGGGTTGTACAACATCGATGTTAAGGGCTTGTGGCAGGTTTCCAAATTTTACGTTACCCATTTGATGAAGCATAAACACATTGGCAACATTGTCAATATTTCATCGATTCACGCGTCACGGACGATTAATAAATATGCGATTTATTCGAGTGCGAAATCAGCGGTGGAAGGATTGACCCGGGGGATGGCGATGGAGCTGGGACAATACAATATCCGGGTGAATTCTGTGGGACCGGGTTTTGTATATTCGGATCAAAATAAGGTGCTGCTGAAGGCACTGACCAATGATGTGGATCAATGGATTAGCGATCACATCAACGATTATCAGGCGATCAACAATTTGATGGATCCGGAGAATTGCGGAAATGTCGTGGCCTTTCTCCTGTCGGATAAAAGCACGGGCGTTACCGGGCAATCCATTCATGTCGATTACGGGACATCAACCTTGCTTTACAGTAATCGGTTTATTAAGGAGTAGTTGAAATGAAAATTTCCAGAATAACGTGCTTTGAAGTGATGGTCCCCGCCAAAAAAGGGGCCGTTGAAAGTGCAGGGATGAACAAACCCCTGCATAAACTTGAATCCGGGGCCAAACCCGCCTGGACGCTTCAATTTGATGAAGTCTCCAAGCTTATCCTCAAACTTGAATTGGATTCGGGGGTGATTGGTTGGGGGGAATTGTACAGGGCCCATAATTGGGTTGTTGTGGAAGAAATTACCGCTATTCTTCTTGGGATGGATCTTCGGGATATTGTCCTTCAAAAATTACCGTTTTCATTTTGCCGGGAATACGACGGATTTGAATGTGCCATTTGGGATGCCTTTGCCAAATCTCATGGTGTGCGCGTGGTCGATTTATTGGGCGGACCTGTTCAGGAGAAGATCAGAGTAGGGGCCTGGTCCAGTCACCGAAGAACAGAGGAAATCGAAGATCTGGTCAAAGATTTTGCCCGGCAAGGTTACGATTGCGTAAAATTCAAGTGTGACCTGGATGATGACGTGGTCGGATGGACCCGGGAAATTCATGATAAAGTCCCCGGAATGAAAATCATTCTGGATCCCAACGAGCGATGGGGTACGGTAGCGGAGGTCAAATGGCGGCTGGCAGCTCTGGCCGAAACCGGAAATGTCCTCTGCATCGAAGATCCGGTTTCGAGGTGGAAATTGAAAGATTACCACCAAATCAGGCGTTTTTCACCGATATCCATCGTTTTGCATGTGGCTTTGCCGTATATTCAGCACGGTCAGCGGATCAAAGACGCCATTCAGGCCATCCAGGAGGACGCGGTCGATGGGTTCAACTTCAACTGCGGACTCGCCGATTTCCAACTCCTGAGCCATATTGCAGAGGCGACCGAACTTCCCTGTTGGCATGGCTCGGAGATCGATCTGGGAATTCTGGAAGCGATGTACATCCACTCTTCGGCAGCTACCTCTTCCTGTATTTGGCCGGGGGATATTTTTGGTCGCCTGATCCGGGAGCATGATCTTTTGAAAACCCGGCTCCGCATCGAACCTCCGTATGCTTATTTACCCGAGGGCCCGGGATTGGGAATCGAAGTGGATGAAACCGCGATCAGGCATTATTTAATTCAATCAAAAGAATATCATTGATGACAAAGAACCAGGATCAGCCACAGAAAGCGGTAAAATTTGCTCCGGAAGGGGCTACACATCACGCCACAGCGGGCCCTTATTCTCCCATACTAGTCGTGGATCCCGGTAAGCTGGTCGTTTTGTCCGGTCAGGCCGCCATTGATCCGCAGGGTCGGATCGTAGGGGATTCGATCGAAGAGCAGGCGCATTATATGCTGGAAAACTGCAGGAAACTGTTATCCTCGGCAGGTTGTGGAATGGATGACGTATTTAAAGCGACCGTCTATTTGAAAAACATCGAAGACTGGTCTGATTTTAATGCGATTTATGAAACCTATTTCAACGAACCGCGCCCTGTCCGGACGGCTCTGCAAACCGGATTGATTGGTGGCTTATTGGTTGAAATCGAAATTTGGGCCACGAAAAGATGATTTGGGAAGAATTGAGCAGCCGACAATTGGCGCAGGTGGATAAAAGAATCCCCGTTCTCGTCAATTTATCCGCTACCGAGCAGCACGGCAACCATCTGCCCCTCGGAACCGACCGGATGATCGGGAATCATTTTTGTCAAAAACTAAACGTCAGGATCGCAGACCAGGTCCTCCTGCTTCCCAATCTGGCCCTTGGATATTCCCGGCACCACATGGATTTTCCTGGAACCCTGAGTTTGAGCCATGAAACCATCATCGCGCAGTTGGAGGAAATTACAGATTCCGTGTTCGCACATGGATTTTCCAAATTTGTGCTTTTCAATAGTCACGGCGGGAACCAGGGTTTGGGTCAGGTTTTTATTGAAAAAATGGGGGCAAAATACCCTCGGGGCCATTTCGTGATGATCAGTTGGTTTCGATTGGCGGTAAACAAGCTGCGACAAATTTCCGAAGCGGGTCCCGGGGGAGCAGGTCATGGAGGTGAATTTGAAACTTCACTGATGATGCATATTGCCCCTGATCTGGTGGACATTGAGCAAATTTCGGATAAATCCAATACAACTACCTTTCCGTGGGCCGAAGGTGATTTATTTCAGGGTGGAGAAGCCTCCTATTACCGGTCCATGAAAACAATGACCCCAAACGGAATTTTTGGGGATCCTCGTTTTGCATCCGCTGAAAAAGGCGCCGAAATAGAAAGGGTTGTGTTGGACAGACTGGTGGAAATTGTCCTGGATATCTGGTCCATATCACGACCGGGATAACCTGCCTCTGAAGAGATCAGCTTGGAAGGAGTGCAATTCACCTCACAGCGGATATATGGATCTCAATCTCAACCACCGGTTTTCTTCCCGATCTATCTCAATATCTTCTGCGCACTTTCCGATGCAATGATAAGCCCAGCAGCCATCATGATAATGTCTTTCAATACCAGTCTGCCCGCCCCGGATAAATAGGGAAAACCGTATTGTGGTGTGGGAAAATCACCACCCAGATTGGGAACATAAACCTCCGGTGTGGTGATCAGAAAAGACAGTGTTACCACTGACATCCCCGTCGTCAGAAGCCCTCCGGCCAGACCGATCTTCGGGAACCAGATCCCCAGGAGTACCAGTAGCCCAATGGTGACAATGACGGTTCCCAGTCCGTAAGAAAACACGTAGGTACCGTTTTCTTTGTGCCAGTCGATGTTTTTTTGGACGGTCTTACCCTCTGGATTTTTGTGCAGCGTGTATTCGTCCACCAGGTCTCCGTTTTCATTCACGGCAGTGTGCCCCGTGTTTTGGTAGAAAAAATTCATAAACGGGCTGTTGATCACAAAAGGTACAATCCCGTCTGCCTCGTATTGGTACGCTTTCAGTCCACCAATCCAGGCCATGACTATAAAAATAGCGATCCGTATAAAATTGATGAATTGACTTTGTCCAGATGCTAACCACTCTAACATTCGTCTCATTGTGTAACTTTTTGCCGCTGCAAAAATAGAGAATCACATTGGGGTGTGGAATGGATGAAAAGGGATATCCCATAGATTATTTTGCCACAATAGAGATCCCGACTTTTTCTCTGAAATGCGAAGGAGAAACGCTCACCTCTTTTTTGAAATACCGACTAAAATAGAATTCATCCTTAAAATTGAGCTCTGAGGCGATCTCCTTCACAGGTTTATGCGTCAGGTGCAATAGCTTCTTTGCTTCCAAAACGATCCGTTCCTGGATCAGCTTTGTAGGAGTTTTGCCAAAATACCTCTTGATTTTTTTACTGAAACTATTGACCGTCAATCCAAACTTCTCAGCATAAAACGCTACCTCTTTTGACTCTCTGAAATGATCTTCCAGGATGCGTTGGAAGTTGGTTATATGATCAAATTCCGGTTCTTCTATGACCTTGGGGTTCATTTGAAGTTGCTTTTCCTTGCTGGATAAGGCCAGGATGAGCTGAAGATAGGTGCTAATGATGGATAGATCGAAGGGACTATCCAAACCACTTATGTGTTGCTTCATTTTCCGAACAATCTCTGACACATCCAGATACGTCTCATCGGGAACCGTGACGAAGGGCTGCAGATAAATATTGTTGAACAAAAGACCATTACAGGCCACTTCCTGTTTGTGGAATTCGATGCAATAAAAATCGCCGTGGAATCGAATCACATCCAGTACAACCGTAGAAGATTTCTCCCATCGTAAAAATTGGTAAGGGGACAAAAATAGCAGATTTTTACCGGTGCATTCGTAGTTGGTAAAATCAACCGTAAAAGTAAAGTGACCATCAAAAATCAGGATGTGATAGAAGGGTTCCCGGATTAAAGTTGAAAGGGAATTGGCATTAACCTGGTCTATATGGATTAATGGATGCATCTATTTTGATCCCAAAATTACGGAATTCTCATGTATCATATCCACGAAAAATGAGTGTATCCAAAGCAGCCCCAACCGCATCTAAAGGGTTTAGGCGATTTTGTCTATTTATGAGTCAATCCAACCATCGAGTCCACGAGCAATAAAGGTGCTAGTGGTCACTTTCAAGAATCTTCTTTTTTTCTCTTTCAAATTCTTCCTGCGTAATAATGTTATCATCCAGTAATGCCTTTAGTTCCCTTAGTTTATCGGCTTTTGACTTTGTTATGGAGTCGTCCTGCTGATTGCGCTCCAATTCCTCACTTTCTGTGGATATCGGTACTAATTCATAATTGTGAATGGGTTTATATTTCATCGTCCACAAAAAAGGCACCAAAACAAAAATTCCCCCGATGATCGCTCCTACGTCAGCCTCTTCATTTCTTGAAAAACTCGTATTGAGTGGCTCATATCCCTCCTTTTCCAATCGAAGCGTATTGGTGCTGCCCATTATTTTGGTGTCTGTATGGGAGTATGGGGTAGTGCCTACCGGTTCACCATTCAGGTAAAGTTTCGCACCCTCAGGGTTAGACTGGATCATGGTGGTGCTTGCACAGCTTGAAAAAAGTATTAAGCCAGCCAGAAACAGCGATATACTTTTTGAAAATGTGGAATGGGGATTACATGAGTTCATACCTAAATTAATATTTTTTTACTAGTAAAATTTGCGATTTTTGTTTTGTCGGGGGTGCAACCGGTTAATGGGTTTTTACACGCACTAAATTTACAATTAAAAAACGATTGTCCACTGAAATGACTTCCTGACTTTAAGATAATCATTTTGTAAAGATATTGTCGGATAAACTTAAATACTAAGTATAGCAAAACGTGGGCTGGTGCCTGATCTCAAAATTGCAGGAATTGGCAATAAAGCAGAATTTGTTCGCAGCGTGGTGGAGCTCCTTTGCTTTAGTCTCCTGTTCTCGACTTGTGAGGGTTACCGTGGGATGCAGGGTCACTTCTGTAAAATGACCACTGCCGTCCGTATTTTGTTGCATGGTCCCGATTGCGTGATCGATATATTCCAATACGGTGATCCCGGCTTCCGCACACAGATGCAAATACCACAACATATGACAAGCCGCGATGGAGGCCAGGAATAGCTCCTCAGGGTTGTGCTTGTCTTTTTCACCCCGAAACGAAGGGTCGGAAGATCCGGCTATGTCTTGTTTTCCGTTAACGTGTATGGTATGACTGCGTTTGTACGAATGGTAATTGCTGGTACCTTCCCCTTGATTTCCGGTCTATTCTATGGTGAGGCGATACGCGTGACTTCGGACCATATTTTGTTTTTATAAACCATAACGAATGACAATATAAGAACGTTAGATTCGTACTGGGCTGCGAGAAGAAATATCCCATTCCAAATCTGATTTTATTCCGTTCTTTGTTTACAATTTGAAATATGAATCATGAAGCGCAATTTGAAAAATTGATCACGGGTTTAATCGACCAAAATTACGGAATTTGTGATGGATTCCTAAGCGCGGATTTGTTGACGGGTCTGCGCACCAACCTCCTGGCCCTTCATCGGGATGGAGCGATGCACCCCGCTGGGATTGGCCGGCACTTTGACTTTCAGAAAAACCTGGAAGTTCGGGGGGACGTGATCCGGTGGATCGAAGACGAGTCCACGAATCCCTATGAACAGGAATTGATGAACAAAGTCAAGCTATTTATCCAATACCTAAACGAGACCTGCTATACCCAGATCAATAAAATGGAATTTCATTACGCGTTTTATGACGTCGGGAGTTTTTATAAACGCCACCTGGACCAATTTAAAAGCCACCGCGGTCGGAAATTTTCTCTGGTGATATACCTCAATGACGATTGGGATGAGGTAGACGGCGGCAATCTAAAGTTGTACTTAGATGGGGATAAAGTAGAAGATGTATACCCCGTGGGTGGCCGGGCCGTATTTTTCAAAAGCGATGAGCTGGAACAC
>CALGAA010000226.1 GCA_937952445.1 uncultured Bacteroidota bacterium
CTAAGCCCGCAGGGATTGGTAAGCCCGACCAGCACACTCAATTTGAATAGATCGCTAAGCCCATTCCTCTTTATATTCTGTGCTCTTCTCACCTTTTCCTGCACCAACACCGACCAGGATTCATCAGTAAACTCCACGGGTCCCATCTCTCCCGAAATAACGCTGGAACTAAAGCCCAGCGACAACAATCCGCGCAACAGCGAAGGCGATTTTGTTCAGTTAAACGATGGCCGGTTGATGTTCGTGTACAGTCGGTTTTTCGGAGCGTCCCGGAGCGATTTTGGTTCGAGTAGCCTGGCCGCACGGTATTCGGAAGATGGCGGTAGGACGTGGACGGACGAAGATGTGTTGGTCGTAGCCAATGAAGGGGAGGTCAACGTGATGTCCGTATCGCTGTTGCGATTGGACAATGGAGAGATCGCGCTGTTTTATGTTCGAAAGAATTCTATGCGGGATTGCATCCCCATGATGCGCACTTCGTCCGATGAAGGCATGACCTGGAGTGAACCCATTGCCTGCATCACAGATCGGGAAGGTTATTTTGTCCTGAACAACGATCGCGTTATCCAATTGGGTAATGGTCGGTTGTTGATGCCGGTATCGATGCACGTCACCTCAGCGGAGGAAAGCACCTTCAATGAGAATGGGGTGATTTTTTGTTACTATTCCGACGACGATGGCCGGACATGGAGGAGCGCTCCCGAAGTGCGTAATCCAACCGGGCACATGACCCAGGAACCAGGAGTGGTGGAATTGAAAAGTGGAAAGATCATGATGTTTATCCGGTCGGATGCGGGCAGACAACTCGTTTCATATTCTCCAGATGGAGGTGAATCCTGGAGTCCGGCTGAATTGAGCAATATCGTTTCACCGCTTGCTCCCGCGTCGATCGAGCGTATCCCTTCGACTGGAGACCTTTTGATGGTGTGGAATTTCAACGATGAAACGGACGAACGGATAAAGGGTAAACGAACCCCTTTCAATACGGCCATCTCCCAGGACGAGGGCAAAACCTGGACCCGGATCCAAACCATCGCCGACGATACGGACACACGATACTGCTATACGTCTATATACTTCGTGGACGATCAGGTATTACTAGGGCACGTCGCCGGCCAATATTCTGACGGAACGCGCAATTCGATTACCCACATTACCCGGATCGATTTGGATTGGATTTACTCCTCCAGCGATCTGAAAATGAACTTATAAGAATTTATAACAACAATGAAAATCACATCCATTATGCCAAACCACAAATTCAACGTTTTACACGATTTCCTACCCGCCTTCCTGATGTTCATATTTGGATTGTTCATCGTATCATGCGGCGACAATAGTTCGGAATCGAACAGCGAACCGATGCAGACATCCGCTCCGGAAATCACCCTGGAACTCAATCCAGGTGAGAACAATCCCCGCAACAGCGAAGGTGATTTCGTGACCCTCGATGACGGACGCGTGATGTTCGTGTATAGCAAATACGTAGGAGAATCGTCGAGCGACCACGCTCCAGCATCTCTGGCTGCCCGATACTCGGCTGACGGAGGAAGCACCTGGACCCAGGACGATGAAATTATTGTGCCAAACGAAGGTGGGATGAACGTGATGTCGGTCACCCTATTGCGACTTCAGAATGGAGACATCGCTTTGTTTTATCTGCGAAAAAACTCGACCGAGGATTGCATTCCGATGATGCGTATTTCCAAAGACGAAGCCAATACCTGGAGTGAGGCCATCCCCTGTATTACCGATAAGGAAGGGTATTTTGTTCTCAACAACGCGCGGGTTATCCAGTTGGAAGATGGCCGACTGATGATGGCTGTGGCGTTGCACAATACACCCGGGGGTGAATGGAAAGGTCAGGCGGATTTATTTGCGTATTACTCCGATGATAATGGCCAGACCTGGACTTCCAGCGAAATGGTGCCCAACAATACCGATATCGTGACCCAGGAACCAGGATTGATCGAAATGAAAGATGGTCGGATCATGATGTATATCCGGGCCAGCGGTGGGTTCCAGCAATTGTCTTTTTCTCAGGACCGGGGAAGCACCTGGAGCCCGATCGAGACCAGCAATATCCCTTCACCCCTGTCTCCAGCCACCATCGAGAAAGTTCCCGGATCGGGAGATTGGCTGTTGGTATGGAACAACAACGATGGGAGCGATCCGGAATTGAAAGGAAAACGGACGCCCATCACAGCAGCCATTTCTTCGGATGAAGGCAAAAGCTGGAAATACATCAAAAACATCGAGGAAGATCCCGACGGCTGGTATTGTTATATTGCGATTCACTTTGTGGACGCAGAGAATGCGTTGTTGGGCTACTGTGCAGGTAATCGACCGGCCGGAACCGGGCTTTCGGTTACCCACGTGACACACGTGACCACGGATTGGTTGTACCAGGAACCACAGTAAGGTGAATTTAACGTAAAACGAAAAGCGCTATGACAGGCTTAGAAATCAGAACCAGATTAAAGGACGGTCGTCCGGTCTACGGAACCGCTATGCTTTCACAGTCCATACTTTGGCCGCAATTCCTGGCATCTACCGGAATGGACTTTGTGTTTATCGATTCGGAGCATACCCCATTGGGGCGTGAAACGTTGAGCAGCGCATGCCACACCTATCGATCCAAGAATCTCGTGCCCATCGTCCGTATCCCTTCTCCGGACCCTTACCTGGCGTCTATGAGTTTGGACGGAGGGGCTGCTGGAATTATCGCACCGTATATCGAATCGGTCGACCAGGTTCGGCAGCTGGTAGGTGCCGTGAAATATAAACCCTTGAAAGGGGAAAAATTACAGGGGTTTTTGAATGGAAAGCAGGAGCTGGAACCGGAATTGCTGGAATATCTGAACAAAACCAATTCCAACAATATACTGATCGTCAATATAGAAAGTACTCCGGCGCTCGACGCTTTGGACGAAATATTGGTGGTGGATGGTTTGGACGGAATTCTGGTCGGACCCCATGATCTGAGTTGCAGTCTCGGGATCCCCGAGCAATACCACCATCCGTTGTTTTCCGAAACGATCGAATCCATCGTTCGTCGCGCCCGGTCCCATCGGGTGGGAGTGGGCATTCACGTATGGGACGACGTGGGATTTGACCGCGAAATAGCCTGGGCAAAACTCGGTGCCAACCTCATCGTCCACAGCAACGATCATTCCCTGCTGGCCTCCACGCTGCGAACCGGTATTTCAAAAATCAAAACCGCGCTGGGGGAGGAATTATCTGACGAAAGCAAAACGAATCACGTGATCTGACCAAATCATACATTTTATAAACACGACGTCATTGTTATGGATATTAAAAGGAGGAAATTTATCGGAAAAACCGGAGGTGTTGCCCTGACAGGCTTACTTGCCACGATATTTGGTTCCACGCTATCGGCTCACCCTGGTGGGGCAAAGTGGGGCAACCGACCGAATGGTAATTCAGATCTGGATGATTTGAAGCACTTGCTGAATCGAAAGGAAGCCAATATTTGGTTGTTTACAGGGGATAGCATCACCCATGGAGCGAAGCATACCCACGGATACCGGTCGTATCCGGAGGTGTTTCAGGAACGGATCCGATGGGAAATTGGTCGGGTGCGGGATGTGGTGATCAACACCGGCATCAGCGGGCACGCGGCAGAGAATATCCTTTCGGACTTTGAGTGGCGCATCAGCCAGTTTAACCCCGATGTGGTGTCGGTCATGATCGGTACGAACGATTGCGCCCGCACAGGGATGACTCCGGGGCAGTATCGAAACCATGTTACAGAGCTCATCGCACGCATCCGAAGTTCCGGTGCGATTCCGATTTTACATACCCCCAACGTGATTATCCTGGAAAAAAGTCCGGAACGGAAAACACTCCCCGAATACATTCCCGTCCTTCGCGAAATTGCTGAAGACGAGGACGTCGTGCTGGTGGACAACTACGCGTATTGGCTACAGACGAGTCGGGAGCAATCAGTGGAATACGTTTACAAAAACTGGTTGAATGATCCGTTGCATCCCAACCAGTCCGGGCACCAGGAAATCGCCCGGTTGATGTTTAAGACCCTGGATATTTTTGATCCCGCTGCACCGACCTGTGGCGGACCGTATTACGAAGGCGAACATTGAGATAAAACCAGAGAAATTTGAACCAGACATTCCATCATATTAACCCTGTGGCCGTCTCCGGGAATCAACCTGGACCCCATCTGCTCATTATCGCTGGCGTGCACGGGGATGAATACGAGCCGATATTGGCAGTGGAACGTTTGATCGAAGAATTTGGAAATGGCCCGAATTTGGATCGTGGCCAGTTAACATTAGTCCGAGTGGTCAATGAACCAGCGAATGATCTGGACGCTCGTTGCGGCCCTGATGGGAAAGATCTGGCGCGAACGTGCCCGGGAAATCCAGATGGAAGCATCACCGAACAGATCGCTTCGGAAATTAGTGCATTGATCCGGACCGCGGATTATTTGATCGACATGCATACTGGGGGGAAGATGTACGAGATATACCCACTGACCGGATATGTGCTCCATCCCGATCCCCAAATATTGGAGAAACAAAGAAAAATGTGCCAGGTGTTTGGTCTGGATGTGCAATGGGGGACTTCGCCACATCTGGATGGCCGGACATTGAGTGTGGCACGCGACGCTGGCGTTCCGGCTATTTATACCGAATATGGTGGTGGAAGTCCGGCTCGGTCTGAGATCGTGGAAACGTTGTATAAGGGGTGTATTAATGTAATGGTTGACCTACAACTGGTTCCCAATCCGGGATTGCAGATTACCCCGCCAACCTTTATTGTCGAGGATCATCGTACCGATAGCGGCCATTTACAAATTTTGTATCCCGCCCCTGCAGATGGTCGTTTATTAGCACAGGTTCCACTGGGGACTGTGGTTCATAAAGGCAACTGTATTGCACGGATTTCTCAACCCGATTCAGACGTGGAGCAGGAAATCACTGCCCTGGAAGATGGCCTCGTCTTTCTGTTGAATCGACAGTCGGATGTGACCAAAGACGCATCGACCGCGGGGATTCTACCCATTACCCAACCCGGAAAAATTTCGATACCATGAAGACACGCAAAGTAGCATTGATCACCGGCGCGGCAGGGGGATTGGGCCAGGCTATGGCGCATCGCTTTTATCAGGCGGGATACCACCTCATGCTGGCTGACATCGATCAGTCAGGATTGGAGAAATTAAAAACAGAATTGGAAGCAGGCGAGGGATCGAGTGGCGATGTGTTGACCATGTCAGGTGACCTAACGGATATGCGTTACGCTGAGGACTTGGTCAAGTCGTGTCGTAGAAAATGGAATAGATTGGATGTCCTCATCAACAATGCGATTTGGCGCACGCACGACACCTTGCGAACCATCTCGGAAGATACCTGGGAGAAGACGATACGAATCGGTTTGACCGCGCCGGCCTTTTTGACCAGGTGGGCTGCGGCACTGATGGAGGAACGCGCCATCCAGGGAACTATCGTCAACATTACCAGCATTCAGGCCAACCGCAGTGGCGGAACCTCACCGGCCTACGTAGCTTGCAAGGGGGCCTTGGATAGCCTGACTTACGAGTCGGCTGCGTTGTATGGTGCCGCCGGGATAAGGGTGGTCGGTGTGGCCCCGGGAAATATCCAAACCGCGCTGAGTAATGATTTTGTGGACGATTCGGGCGAGAACATCAGTCATCAGTTCCAGGAATATATGGAGGACCAAACCGCACTGAATCGGTCGGCAGCGCCGATGGAAATTGCCAACGTCGCGTTTTGGGTGACCACAGACCAGGCCTCTTTCGTGAATGGAACCATCATCACCGCGGATGGCGGATTTAGTCACGGTTTTGGAAGCAATGCATTAAAGAACAAACAAAACCCCGGACAATTTTGAAAGGAATCTGGACATACCGATCGATTTGGGCTACCTCCATACCTCAGGATATGGTGACCATGGGGGAAGGCCATACCCCGTTGATCCCCGCACGACGGATTGGCAAAGCGTATGGGATCGAAAATTTATATTTTAAACTGGAGAATACCAACCCGTCAGGTTCGTATAAGGATCGGTTTGCAGCGGCGGCGGTATCCCACCTGATCCATCGCGGAGCCAAAATCTGCTTGGCTACTTCGAGCGGAAACACCGGGTCGGCATTGGCCGCGTATTGTGCTCGAGCAGGTATTCCATGTTTTATCGTAGTGGTCGATGGCACTCCGACGGCCAAGTTGGAGCAAATGCAACTGTACGGTGCGCATACGTTGATGGTAAAAGGTTTTGGCCTGGATACCGATATCACCTCGCGGGTTTTTGAAGACCTGCGATCGATCTCCGATGCGTTTCACACGGAGGTCCAGATCAGCGCATATACGTATTCACCGCAAGGCATGAGCGGGGTGGAAACTATAGCCCTGGAACTGGCCGAGAATATCCCAGGCCAATTCTGTCATGTTTTCTCCCCTTCGGGGGGCGGAGGTTTGACCCTGGCCGTGGGGAAAGGGTTTGTAAAATGGAAAAACCATCACCCGGATTTTATCATACCGCGGTTGCACTGTGTCCAGCCGAATGGGAACAATACCATTGCGGGGCCATTGCGGATGCGAAAGGATAAAGCGGAACCGTTGCCCGGCAGCACCACCAAAGTGAGTGGTTTGCAGGTTCCGGGCGTGATCGACGGGGATCAGACCCTGGAGATTTGCCGAACGCTGGGCGGAGACGGATTTTTGGTCGATGATGAGATGGTGTTTCACCTTCAGGCCCAGTTGGCCCTTATGGAAGGAATCTATTGCGAACCTGCGGGGGCTGTAGCGTTCGCAGGAGCCATTCAGGCTGCGGAGGAAGGACGAATTGCCCCTTCCGAAAACGTCATTTGCCTGGTGACGGGACATGGGTTCAAGGACAATGGAATGTTCCGCCGGATGAAGACCGTGCGGCACCAGTATTTTGAGCAAATGGAGGGGGTGTCAAAGTATATAAATCAGATATTTAATAATTCACATAACAATCAATAATTAGCAAATATGAATGATATATTCAAAGGGATATGGCCGGCGATGTTTACACAGGTTGACGAACAAGGGAGTCCCGCTTTTGGTGAAATCGAAAAATTGACCGATGCGTTGATCAATGACGGCGTGGACGGATTGTATCTGTTAGGTTCTACGGGACAAGGCGTGATGTTTGATGAAGATCAGCGCCGGGAGATCCTGGAGGTCATCCTCAACGTGAACGCCGGCAGGGTTCCGATTATGGTCCAGGTGGGATCCCTGACGACCCGCAAATCAATGGAACTGGCTATTCACGCCGAGAATGCAGGTGCGGATGCCGTGTCTTCCGTCGGACCCATCTATTTTCCCGGTAGGGCGGAGATGGTACTTACCCATTACCGTGACATAGCGGAGTCCACCAATTTGCCGTTTTTCCCGTACCAGCTCGGCAGTGCATCGATTAAAGGGGACATCAATGATTTTGTACGCGCTTTGGTGGACATTCCCCAGGTGCAGGGAATGAAACTGACCACCACGGACCTGATCCAGATAAGTACTATACACAATTTTGCCGGTGACCGTCTGAAACTCTTCAGCGGGGCGGATGAATTGCTCTGCCACTCAGCCTTGTGCGGTACGATCGGTGCGATCGGTAGTTTTTACAATTTCTGGTACAAGGAATGCGCCCACGTACGTCAGACGTTTATCGATGGGGATTTCAAGCTGGCCCGCGACTTTATGCTCGAATTCCAGCGCAGTATTTTTGAAGTATTGCCCAATGCGTGGACCTTTTTCCGAGCCGCGGTCAAACTCAAGTACCAGGTGGATATCGGTCCCACGATACGTCCAGTGGGTAACCACAATCAGGAATGGGAAATCAGTGAGGTTCAGCACATCCTCAACCGCTTGGAAAATGCAGCACAGGTCAATATCAATACGGTTTGATCCGAATTTTTAAATCATAGAAAAGCAAAAAAGATAGATTATGAAGAAAGTTATCACAGGAAAGAATGTCCCCCAGAGTGATTTGCCATTTTCACCGGCCTTGCAGGTAGGAGAATTGGTATTCGTCTCTGGTCAGGCTTCCGTCGATGAAAACGGGGCCATCGTGCAGGATACGTTCGAAGGCGAATGCCGACGGTCGTTTGAGAACGTCCAAAAAGTGCTGGCGGGAGCCGGACTGACGATGGAAGATGTGGTCCAGGTGCGAAATTATGTCGGAAAACAGGAATACCTTAAGGAGTTTAATGAGATATACAAAGAGTACTTTTCACCTCCTTATCCTGCCCGAACAACCATTATGAATTGCCTGGGTACGTTGCTCAAATTTGAGGTGGAAGTGATCGCCATGAAGCGGCCGGAATGAAAAAGCGGA
>CALGAA010000227.1 GCA_937952445.1 uncultured Bacteroidota bacterium
AAAACGCTCTGCATCCCAACCATTTTCGTGACTTACGGTGGAGAAGCGCTCGATTACAAACTTCCCCTGCTCAAATCGGAAGAATACCTCTCCAAAGCCGCGTTGAAAGTCTGCCATTTGTTTGAATCCAACGCCAAAGTCAAAAAAGTAAACGTCACCCTGGGCTGGGAGCAGGAGTATTTCCTCGTCGATGAGGCCTTGTTTTATGCCCGTCCCGACCTGATGCTGACCGGCCGGACCCTCGTTGGAAAAAATTCCCCTAAAGGCCAGCAACTTGACGACCACTATTTTGGATTGATCCCGGATCGGGTCTATGCCTTCATGCGGGACCTCGAAAGGGAATGTCATAAATTGGGCATACCGGTTCGGACCCGGCACAACGAGGTAGGGCCAGGACAATACGAACTGGCGCCCATGTTTGAGGAAGTCAATATCGCGATAGATCACAACCAGTTGTTAATGGACCTGATGGATCGGGTAGCAGTTCGGCACCAACTGCGGGTTCTGCTTCACGAAAAACCTTTTGACGGGGTCAACGGATCGGGCAAACACAACAACTGGTCGATGTCCACCAACACCGGGAAAAACCTCCTTTCACCGGGCACCCATCCTGGAAAAAGTCTGGAGTTTCTGACGTTTTTTGTCGCCACAATTAAAGCAGTTCACGAATATGCTGATTTGCTGAGGGCTAGTGTGGCTTCTGCATCGAACGATCACCGACTCGGAGCGAACGAAGCCCCTCCGGCTATCGTGTCCGTATTTATCGGTGAGTTTTTGACCAAAGTCCTCAATGATATTGCGGAGGAAAAACTTTCCGACGAAGACGGTGTCAAAGACATCATGGAACTGCTGGCCAAGATTCCGGAATTGAAGAAAGACAACACGGACCGAAACCGAACCTCGCCGTTTGCTTTCACCGGCAACAAATTTGAAATCCGAATGGTCGGCTCCCGGCAAAACTGTGCAGCACCGATGACGATCATGAATACCATCGTGGGGTACCAGCTCGAAGATTTTTACGCGAAAGTGACCGAAAAACTGGAAAACGACATTCCCCAGGAAGCGGCTATTTTGCAGGTGATTAAACAATACATTCTCGAATCTCAGGCAGTTCTGTTTGAAGGGGATGGGTACAGCGAAGAATGGAAAAAAGAAGCTGAACGACGTGGGCTGCCCAACCTGGCCAACACCCCGGAAGCATTGCATTCGTTCATTACCGCCAAGGCCCGAAAATTATTCAACGATACGGGGGTCCTGACCAGTCGTGAACTTGTAGCCCATTACGAGGTCATGGTGGAGAATTACATCCTGCATCTACAGATCGAATCGAGAACCCTCGGTGAAATGATGATCAACCACATTTTACCCGCCGCTATCCGCTACCAAAACGATCTTTTGACCAACATCGAGAAAATGAAATCACTCGGGTTTGAAGATTATACCGTACAATCCAACCTCGTGAATGAAATTTCAAAGAACGTCCGCATGATCTACGAGAAGGTGAACGAAATGACCCAAACCAGGAGAAAATCCAATGAGCTCGAAGATGTCGAGGAAAAAGCGAAAGCTTACTGTTATTCCGTGCTTCCGCTCATGGAGGAAATCCGGTTGTACACCGACCGGCTGGAATACCTCGTTCCGGACAAGGATTGGCCACTGGTCAAATACCGCGAATTGATGTTCATGAAATAGAACGGAAGAGCCAGGTCTGACCATTTTTTGAAGAATGCTGTTGTGCCGCTTCAAGTTCCATTCACCCCATTTTGGGTGATCGGATGGACCTGCAAGGATCAGTGACCAAACTTATTGCTCAAGATATGCTCATCATATCATAAGTTTTCTTCACATATTTTTCTACCTTTGGCTCAGGTTTTGGCATCTCCCAAAACCTGAGCTTTTTACCTATCAAATACAACTCGAATCATGCGTAGAAAAATTGTAGCTGGAAATTGGAAAATGAATACGACGGTAGAAGAAGGCCGTGCCCTGGCCACCGATATCGCAAATCAATCAATACCGGAAGGTGTCACGCTTATACTCGCACCGCCCTTCACCCATTTGACCAGCGTGTACGATGTGATCAAAGGGAAAGATAATATTCTGCTCAGCGCACAGGATTGTTACTCCAAAGAATCCGGAGCGTATACCGGAGCGATTTCCCCCAAAATGATTGCGAGTACGGGAGCTACCTACACCATCCTTGGCCACTCCGAACGGCGGAGTTATTTCCACGAAGACAACGTGGTGATTTTTCAGAAAATGCGGGCAGCGCTGGCTGGTGGTTTGGATATCATTCTGTGTGTGGGTGAAAAACTGGAACAGCGTGATGTAGGAGATCATTTCAAGGTCGTTCAGCACCAGCTCGAGGAAACGATCTGCAAGTTTTCACCCCAGGAAGGAAAACGAATTATCCTGGCGTACGAACCTGTATGGGCCATCGGAACCGGCAAAACAGCAACGGCGGATCAGGCTGGAGAAATGCACGGATTTATCCGCGAGGTGATCAGCCAAAATTTTGATTATCAGTTCGCAGAAGAGATCCCCATTTTATATGGTGGAAGTTGCAAACCCGGAAATGCAGCAGAGCTTTTTGCGCAGTCCAATGTGGATGGCGGCCTGATCGGCGGGGCGTCCTTATCTGCTGACGACTTTCTGGCTATAGCTGCGTCGTTTTCGTAAAAATATTTGCATTTCAGGTTATTATATATTATAATTGTTGTTAAATTGCAAGAATAACCTACCCGACACCATGATCAGCGATGTGACCAAGAGATTTATCCAATGCCATGACTTTCTCAAGGAAAGTGGACGGGTACGCTCGAGTCGGCAATTCGCTTTGGAAATCAATTATTTGCCACAAAACCTCAATAAGGTTTTAAAAGGAGAGCGGGATATCCCCATGGAACCGTTGAGGTCCGCAATCGAAACGTACCGCATCAATCCGGTATTTCTTTACCTTGGAGAAGGAAAGATGTTTATGAAATCAGAGGAAGAAGAGCATTTCCGACTGTTGACCATTGTCACGGATTCCAACAACGACGAGCGGATTCTCCATGTTCCCGAACCGGCTATGGCCGGTTATGCCGGGGAAGCCATCGATCCGGAATTCGTTCAGGAATTGCCCACTTACCAGTTGCCGGGGTTTGAATTCCAATACGGCACCTTTCGCTCGTTTGATATCACAGGGGATTCTATGACACCTTATCTCTCACCCGGGGACAAAGTAGTTTGCCGGTTTATCGATCCCCGCGACTGGGTGACTTCGATTTTGGATAATCACGTTTATGTGATCGTCTCACGGGGGAATGTAGTTGTCAAAAGAGTCATCAACAACCTCAGCCGGCACCGCCATTTGATGCTCAAATCAGACAACGAAGAATTCAGGCCGTTCCGGCTCAACATCAACGATATTCGTGAGGTCTGGTACGTCAAAACCCGAATTACAAATTTTGACCATTCACTGAAAGAATCCGAGGTGGCCTTGCAGGACCAGATGGAAAATTTACAATCCGAGTTTTTGGAACAAAAGCAACTGTTGAAAATGTTGTTGGAAAAAGAAAACCATTTGGAATATGAAAATAAAGGGAACGGTTAGATACATCGACCTGGAAACCGGATTTTGGGGCATCGAAACGCCCGATGGGCAAAAATACATTCCGATCAATATGCCCGAGCAGTTAAAGCACGACGGAAAAACCGTCGAAGTCAAAGTAAAATCTGCGGATGGCGTGAGTGGGCTCCATATGTGGGGGAAATACGTGAACATTACTTCGTTTAAAACGTAGGGAATTCACACCACACCCACACCCACGCCCAATTCTATACTCTCTACTTCCTACTCCCCTACTCTCTACTCACTACTCTCTCCTCCCTAATACACGCCCAATATTCCTGTTCCTTTTTCTTTCGCCAAGGTAAATCCAAATGTCGTACCGACACCCGGCGTGGAACGCACGTTGATAGGCTGGTCGTGCGCTTCCAGAATATGCTTTACAATGGACAGCCCCAGGCCGGAACCTCCCTCGTGCCGGGACCGGCTTTTATCGACCCGATAAAATCGGTCAAACAAATGACGCAAATGCTTTTGATCGATTCCGATTCCATTGTCCGACACTTCCACGAGAATGTGGTTGCCCATGTCGTAAAACCCCACGCTGGTCCGACCACCTTCTTTTCCGTATTTCACCGAATTACTGATCAGATTCATCAGGACCGTTCGAAGCGATTCCATGTCGGCATACACCATGAAGTTGGTCGAAGCCCCTTCCTTAAAACGAAGGGAAATTTCTTTTTCCCGGGCCTGAAACTCCAGATCTTCAAATACTTCCTGAACCAGTGGACGGATTTCGAAAGCTTTTTTATCCAGGATCATTTCACCGGATTCCAACCGGGTGATGACATCCAAATCCTCCACTATGGTGATCAACCGATCGATGTTGTGGGACGCTCTCTGTAAATATTTTTCATTGATTGCAGGATCATCAATTCCCCCGTCAATCAGGGTCTGAATATAACCCTGGATATTGAACACCGGCGTTTTGAGTTCGTGGGAAACGTTTCCGATGTATTCCCGCCGGTAATTTTCCAGGGTCCGCAATTCATCGATTTCCTGCTGTTTTTGCTGCGTCCACTCTTTGACCTCTTCCTCTACATCCCTGAAAATGTTGGTATCCACATCGATCTCCTCCTCCACGGGTTTGTTTATTTTACCCGTTTTAAATTCGCGTATGTTTTTATAAATCAGTTTGATTTTCCGGAAAATAAACCATTGGATGACAAAGAGAATGAGTCCATATGAAATGATAAAAGATCCCAAAAACCAGGTAATCAGGACCATCATGGGGTATTGACTCCAGTCGGAATACTTGTATAACAACACCAAAATAGCGACCTGTATGGCAGAAATTCCAATTGCCGTATAGGTTGCTATCTGTCTGGGTGTTATATTTTTAAGTTTCATGAATGATCAAACTTATATCCCACACCTTTCACCGTCTTGATAAACTGGTCCCCTATTTTCTCTCTGAGTTTGCGGATATGCACATCGATGGTTCGGTTACCCACGATGACATCAGAGCTCCATACTTCCTGAAAAATTTTATCGCGCGTAAATACGTAACCTGGTTTTGACATCAAGAGGCTGAGGATCATAAATTCTTTTCGGGGCACATCGATTTCTTCGCCCTCCAGCTCAACAGTAAAACGGCCTTCATCAAGTTTCAGCCCGCCAATTTTCATTATGCGGGGTTCTTCCTGTTGCTGTTTCAAATTTTCGGACCGCCGAAGGAGGGCTTTGATCCGACTGACCAAAACACTGGGTTTGATGGGCTTCGTAATAAAATCATCACCTCCCACATCCAGTGCGTTGGAATGGATAAAGTCCTCATGTCTCGCTGTCAAAAATGCGATAATGGTTCCGTGAAAAGCTTCGTCCTTTCGCAGTTGTTTGCACACTTCTACCCCATCCATTTCCGGCATCATAATATCCAGAAGAATTAAATCAGGGCGTTCTATACGTGCCTTCTTGAGTCCGTCTTTTCCGTTGGAAGCAGTGAATACCTGATAGCCTTGTTTCTGGAGGTTGTAGGATATAAATTCCAAAATATCCTCCTCATCGTCTACAATTAATATTTTTGGTTGGTAATCGGTCATCTTCATTAAAATTTGCCGTAAAATTAATGTGGTTAGTGTTAACCCAACATTAAATCAGGATCAATAGTCCTGCATGACCCGCTGTTCCATCTGCTCTGCTTTTCTTGCCAGGCGGTTGTACACCCGGTCATACAATTCAGCATTGAGAATTAAACCCTCGACCAATTTCTGAAATTCATCCTGATCGATCCCATATCGGCTTTCGATGACCTTATAGTAGGCTTCCTGCAAGGAATCCGTACGTTCGTCCTGGCGGTTGTAAATCAATCCAAGCGTGTGAGCATCAAACATAATCTCGACCAATTCATCTTCCGAATATCTGTCTGCCAGCGTACGCTGACAAGAAGAAATCCCCCACAACAGAACGATCAACACTCCCGCAAACAGCAAACGATCACGCATACATCTTCGGATATCGGTGAGAAATAAAGCGCACGTTTTCCGGACTGACTTCACTCCAGTTCTGGCCGTCATAATGCAACTCAAGTATCGAACCCGTGGGTAATTTCACGCCCGGATGATACCGATGAAAAAGGATTTCAGCGGCCGGATTGTGCGTAAAGAGCACGGTTACTTCTGCTTCGTCATCCACTCGACGCAAAGCAGCCCAAACATCCTCTTCAGCAGGCAAATACAAATTGCGATCGAACGTAATACGAGAGTCATCCACGTCAAAAGTTTCGATAAAGGGAACGGCGGTTTCACGTGTTCTTTTGGCGGAAGAAACCAGCACCCGGTCCAGACGATCGACCACCTTTTGAAGTTCACCTGCCATCAACCTGGCGTCGTTTCTCCCACGGCTATTGAGAGGCCTTTCAAAGTCCGAACCGTACTGTGAACCCCAATCGGATTTGGCGTGCCGTATAATGAATATCCGTTTCATCATTCATGTTATTTTTCTATCTTTACAGTTTATGTCTGTACAAAAATAAAGACACGATTTCCGTGCTTTTGTTCTGAGTCTGGTTTGATTTGGGATATTATTTAGTAGAACTTCGAAGCTCAAATTATGAAAAAGAGACTGGATATCCAGTCGTTACTTGAAAATAGTCAAAAACAGGATCTTGTCCTATTTTTGAAGAATTCTTTTGCAAATCATCCTGAACTTGCCGATCATTTTCTTATTCATTTTGCTGCTACTTTTGAATTGGATGAAACCGAGTTCCAGTTGATCATGAACCGCATTGAACGGTTGTTTCCGGATAATTTATCCAGTCTCACCCACCGGAAAGCCAATCAAATCAAGGACCATCTCAAAAATCTCGTAGAACAGGCCAGGGATTGCCTCTCTCGAGAAGACTACCGGCAGGCATTTATGATCATTTCGCACAATCTCAAATTTCTGGACCACTATTCCGACCTGCTCCCTGAAAAGTTCCGTTTCAAACCCCTGCAGGATCGTTGCTTCCAGATGCTCGACTCCATCTACCGGGAAAGTCCCGCCCCGGAACTCAAATCCAGGCTAACCACATTTTTGCATACTCTGATCACAGAGGGGAAAGCGATTCCTTTTGACGAAAAACTAAATCCCTACATGATCCTAATCGAATGGGAAAAGGAAAAGCCGCTCCAGGTGTACAAAAGAGTCAAATACTACCTGGAAGACAAAATCCGGGAATACCCCCAACATCGGGCCTTGTGGATCACGCAACACGTGCAGGTTCTTTGTAAACTCGAACTACAAGGTGAATTACTGGACCTGGTGGACAATTACGACGGTGAAATTACGATGTACGAAGCATTGAAACAGCATGGTCAGGCCAGGGATTTGGATAAAAAAGTGATCCAGTCATTGAAAAGGCAATATACGGAGCACAAGAACCGGCATATAAAGTCGAGCATATTCCAGATTCTGCAGAACCAGAAAAATGAGCCGATGGCCTTTACCCAGCTGGCGATTCAGGAGTATTTTTTAACAGGTGACATCAGCATCATCGTTGATCTGATGGACTCGAAAGAAGTGAGTAAGGAGGACCTGGTGGGAGAAATCACGACTTTTAGCCGCCAACACCCGGAAGCAGAACCATTTCATCTGTACACCGCATACAAATTCCTCGGGCAGGATGAATTGCTCAAAAATTCCCTGATGCAAGAGGAAGATATCTACGAGATTTTGCCATTTTTGGACATTATTTACCCGACGTACCGTGAAGAAGTCGAACAAAAACTGGCATCATTGATGGAGACCTACCTGCAATCCCACTTTGGACGACCTGCACTCAATCACATCAATGCCATTCTGGATGAAATCAACCGGAGCGGTCAGGGGAGGTTGATCGATTTTCTCCTCAGGAATATAAGACATCAATTTGGCCACCGAAAGCACTTCCAGAAATTGATGAAAGAACTGGTTCAATGAAGGTAGAAATTTGGGCGATAGGAAAATTAAAACAACGAGAACTCAGCTCCAGTATTGATCAATATCTGAAAAGAATGCGAAAATACCAGCCTGTGATTCTCGATGAAATCCTCGTAAAAACCCGTTCGACCAACCCCGATATTTTGCGAAAAGCAGAGGCGGAAAAAATCCTGTCCAAATTAACCAATGGTGATTTTTTACTCCTTATGGACGAAACCGGGAAGCGGTTCAACTCCGTCGAATTTGCGGATTTTATTCAAAAATTCCTCATGCAACCGACCAGCCGGCTGGTTTTTCTCATTGGAGGTGCGTATGGTTTTGACCAGAGCATATACCACCGGGCGCAAGAAAAGATTAGTTTATCCCCGATGACATTTCCGCATGATCTGGCCCGTCTGGTCACGGTGGAGCAGTTGTATCGGGCATTTTCCATCCTGAACAATTCACCATATCACCATTAAACCCTATGACTGTAACCACCATTTTGTGTTTCATCATTTTTGGAATCTCGCTATGGGGATTCAATTCCCAATCGGTCTTCCTCAATCTGATGCATTACCCCTACGTCACAGCCCGGGATCGTTCGTATTACCGGTTCCTGACCTCCATCTTTCTGCATGGCAGTTGGTTGCACTTACTGGTCAACCTTTTCGTGTTCTTCACCTTCGGGGAAGCGGTGGAATACCAGTTCGGCCTGTTGTTTGGTCCCGTTATGGGAAAAATCAACTTCCTGCTGCTGTTTTTACTTTCGGGGATATTGGCTGATGTGTTTACCTATCGAAAGCACCTGGAAGATCCCAACTTTCGTTCAGTCGGAGCATCGGGATCGATTTCAGGGGTGATGTTCGCCTATGTGCTTTTTTACCCGCTCCAAAACCTGTACTTGTATGGTTTAATCCCCATTCCGGGCATTATTGCCGGCGTCTTGTATTTGTGGTATTCCAATTATGCTGCCAAAAAGGAGGGGGGCCGGATCGATCATAGTGCGCATTTTTACGGAGCTGTAGCGGGGATTATCTTCACCATTGCAGTCTATCCCAAAGTTGTCCCCCTGTTTATTCAGCAGCTTTTTTCGATATTTTAAAGCAAGAAGAAGGGAGGAATTGGAGAGGGGCATCGCCTCTTCAGGCTCAGATCCTATGTTTATGCCCTGCGTCCAATCAGGACTCTCAGGCCCGAGACTTGTTGTAAAAACTCATTTGTAATTGGTAATTGGTAATTAATGGGTATTTCGCCCTACGCTCTCTGCTCACCGCTCT
>CALGAA010000228.1 GCA_937952445.1 uncultured Bacteroidota bacterium
ACGGATAGGCCGCCCCCGGGCGGACTATCACCATTACTTCTCAGCTTCCCACTGAAAGCGGGTTTTCCATTCAGCCTGGTCCCCTGGTGCCAGGGTTGAAATCCAGACATCAGCCGTATTGCCTTCCGTGAAAATTTCTGCCCCTTTCCCGGAAAAGGTTAGTTTGTTACCCGAAATACCCGTCACGATCCCCACTTTTTCATAGTTGTCATTGAGCAAATGGGCACCGATGTACGTACTGGAAAACCGAAGATAGTTGTTGGTTTGTACCGTGTGGGACTCGTCCGGCAATTGGGACACATTCACCCGACCGATAAGCATGTCGTCCATCGTGGTCAAAACAAGTTCATCCCCCTCCAGCGCAAATTCCCGGATGGGGTGTGCAGTTTCCAGATGCCCGTTTTGGAAAAACATGACTTCGGTATTCATCGCCTTTAATTCCTCCTCTGTAAATGACTCATGGACCCGCACTTTTATCGTCCTGTTTTTGAGATCGACATCCGTCACGTCCCCGGTCAGGGGCGCCGCCTCAAAGGTCCGGTCCCCGTAGGTTAAATAACGGCCTTCGCTGAAGAACACCCGTTTCAAATCACCCTCGCTGTCCATGGTCACGACCGCTGCTGTGGCATCCGTCCGAATCGGTAAACCCTCCACTTTTTTGTCTATTTGCTCAAAATCGCTGATCACAATATCGGTTTGACCTTCCCGCTCCACCTGTACTGCCTGACTTCCGGGCCCGCCATCGATGGACAACCGTTGGGCATTCCGGATATAACTGTTCTCGAAATACGGTTCGATTACGCTGGAGAAGGTATTTTCCAATGGTCCGGATTCATTTTCCGATCGGGTGATCACGTGTTTGATCAAAAACTCTTTGGATCGGGGGTGGTTGTAAGCATCAGCCAGATACACATCCTGACCCTCATCCTCCAACACCCGGATTTTGAGCCGGGCACTCTGGTCATTGACATGCCCAAAGTCTACGATTCCAGCACCGCCCTTTTTCTGCTGCACATTGAACAAATGCTGGAAACCAGAACCCGAATAACCACCGTAACCGCCCGAATAATCGGGTTGGTTCATGCGCGGATTATCATATATTTCTCCGATGGCGACTTTTTCCCCGGCATAAGTCCCCTTCGCAGGAGAACTCCACTCCCCTTCTTTCACCTGGGAATATCCCGGAGGTCCGTGCAGGATGTAATCGTGTCGCTTTCCGCCCGATACGTAAAAAAAGTCCACCACATAATTCTGGTCTTGCCCAGCATCGACGGAAAACAGATTTCGTCGGTATTGGGTGGCCTGGGCGTAAGCCGGCGAAGAAGCCTGAATTGTTCGGGCAAAATCACCATCAGCAAAATTGTGGAGCACACCTGGTAAATTTTGGTTTTGCCTATGTGAATCGATGACGACGGTATTGTGGGAAACGGTGTTTGTTGACCAGGTATAAACACCTGAAACGTAAGCGTTCATCGCATCCGGATAGCCAAAATCAGGCATCATTTTCTGACCAAATGCGAACAATTCGAAATTTAAAAAGTCCCAGTGGTAATGCGAGCCGTGCAAGCCATAGGTCAGAGCCACCGTGTTGGGTTTCTCCCACCCGGAGGCGAGTTTTCCCAGTCCATATCCCGCCAGCAGTCTTGATGACAGGTATCCCAGCTCCGCATCATCCGGCAGATCTGTAAGCTCGATCTCCGGGCGAAAAAGAGATTCGTACGTCAATTTGCGTTCAAAATTGGCTCCCTGATCCTGATGAGGGTACAGCCAGGTTAGGTAAGCAGGGTCTCCGGTGTTGACAAACGCTGTTTCGTACGTATTTTGATCCCGGCCAATTATTCCACCGAGGGTAGAGCCCGAATCTCCGATATCGATCGTATACTGATCCGACCCCATGGTATAAATGGGGCTTTTGAGGACATCCTGAAACCGTGGATCCTCAAAGAAATTGACACCGAACTGTTTTAACCGGTCATTCAGGGTTGTCAATTTTCGAATCCACAGGAAATTGTAACTGGGTGACTCCATGGGCACCCCGTCCCGGAAAATATAATTGTACAAGGCGTAACTGACCCCGGTTTGCAAAAGCGAACCACTCACATTGTGAATAATACGATTGATGTGGGTATCATTGTCCATATGCTGCCGGGCCAATAAGACGTACAACAGAGCCAATTGATGCATCCCGAAATTGCCCTGAATTTT
>CALGAA010000229.1 GCA_937952445.1 uncultured Bacteroidota bacterium
GACCGTGGAGCGTAGGACCGCTGACCAATTGGGACATAAACAGGAGAAGAAGCAGCATTTTATTCATCCTGGAATTATTGAGTCCATGGCCTTTAAGCCTCCCGCCCCATCGATCGGACAAAATAATGGGCTGGTCCTTCTCCGATCCTCCGATACCAAAATGTCCGGACGTGGGGTATAAAAAATTCCCGGTTTTCGATATTGCATTCTACAGGGACCAGGCATTGTCCACTTCATCGATGGGGAGGTCTCCGATATACTCACCTGGCACAGGATCGTACGCCAACACTTGTTCTCCGATGACCTCGGAACTAAAATATCCGGAATAAGTCAATTCTTTGAGTTGTAAAAAGAACGGCCGACCTTCCCCCGAATGATTACGGGCTTCTTCGACCAATCCATCCATCAGTGCAATTTGCTTTTCTTCTGAAAGATCAGCGTAAGGACTTCCAAACTGCTCATTGGCCCGGTCATTGATGGCCGTAATACCATCACGAAATGATTGTTGATCCTCTTGATACCAAAACTTTCCCACGATCTCATCGATGTATTCGGGGACTCCGACTTCAGACGCCGAAGGTGTGCTGGTTTTGGGAAGGATGGTATCCGTCAGGGCCGCGACCGCAAAGGCTTCCTGGCTGGAAAGCCATTGGGGTTGCCAATTGAGTTGTTTTTCGGCCCGGCAACCTTGCATCAACCCGGCCAAAGTTCCCGATGCCAGGGTGGCACCCATGATGAGTGAAGTTCTTTTTATTGCGGTACGTCTATCCATGATTCACTGGTATTATAAGTTCTGTCGATTGAGTTCTTTGATGGCGTAATCACACGCGCGGGCAGTCAAAGCCATATACGTAATCGAAGGATTCTGACACCCTGCAGAGGTCATGCAAGCCCCATCGGTCACAAACACGTTGGGCACATCGTGCACCTGGTTCCATTTATTGAGAATACTGGTCTTTGGATCCCTACCCATGCGGGCCGTTCCCATTTCATGGATCCCCTGCCCGGGATACGACATGGTATCATTGAGCACGACGTCCTCCAAACCCACTCGTTCAAGCATTTCGGGAAGCTGTTCTCTCATGTCCTGACGCATAGCGAGTTCGTTTTCCTTCCATTCGGCATCAAACCGTAAGAGCGGAATTCCCCATTGATCGGTTTCATTAGGATCCTGGTACACCCGGTTCTCTTCGTATGGCAGGCATTCGCCAAAAGCGATCATTCCAAACCGCCAGGGGCCTCCCGGCTTGAAAAGTTCTTCCTTGTTTTGTTTTCCATACGATAGTTCCGCGATATTGTCTTCCCAGGCAGCCCCTCTGCTTCCACCCCCCTGCAGACCGTACCCCCTGGTAAAATCCTTCATGCGGGTTTTCTCATCCAGGTTTCGGAATCTGGGCATATAAATACCCCCGGGCCTACGCCCTTTGTAGTAATATTCTTCCAGTCCGGGCACATTTCCCGACGCTCTGATCATAAAATGGTGATCCATCAGATTGCGTCCCAGCATGTCATTGGTGTTCCCCAGTCCCTCCGGGAAAGTGGAGGATTTGGAATTCATCAATATCTGCGTACTGCCCAGGCACGAAGCTGTTACAAAAATAATTTTGGCATTAAACACTATCTCTTCTTTGGACTCCGCATCGATCACTCGCACGCCGGAAGCTTTGCCAGTGGACGGGTCATATATGATCGAATGAGCGATACTGTGTGGCCGGACGGTCGCATTCCCCGATTTTTCAGCATCGGGTATGGTCGAAGAAACGGAAGAAAAGTACCCTCCATACGGGCATCCACGAATGCACCGGTTTCGGTAGACGCATTCCCCCCGGTCTTTGGGTTCAGAGAGGTTGGCTATCCGGGCATTAGTGATCATACGGTCATCGTACACTTCGCTGATCCGATCCCGGACATATTTCTCGGCCACATTCAGCTCCATTGGCTTGATAAATTGCCCATCAGGCAGGTGTTTCAGGCCTTCCCTGCGCCCAGAGATACCGACATAGGTTTCCACGTAGTCGTACCAGGGTGCAATTTCCTCGTAGCGGATGGGCCAGTCGATGCCCACTCCTTCCTTCAGATTCGCTTCAAAATCGAGATCGCTCAATCGGTAGCACTGTCGACCCCACATAATGGACCGACCCCCGACGTGATACCCGCGCATCCAGTCAAACCGTTTATCCTCCAGATACGGATGTTCCGGATCTTTGACAAACCAGTGTTTGGAGTCCTGTCGGATGGTGTATCCGGTCCGGCTTTGCTTGGGGTAATCGCGTTCGATCACTTCCGGAAGCACCCGCCCCCGGTTTTCCATATCCCATGGATCG
>CALGAA010000230.1 GCA_937952445.1 uncultured Bacteroidota bacterium
GGACCGGATCGGAGTGGAACGCGATCCCGAAGACCCTGAAAAACCAATGGTCGATCCCGAAACGTTCGAAACCAACGTCGAAAATCTGTATCTGGCTGGAGTCGTCGTGGCCGGTTCAAGAACCAGTACGCTTTTTATCGAAAATTCACGGGTGCATGGTGGAATTATAATCCAGCAGATAAAAGAAAAGGAAAAAGTACTGGAGGGGTAAGATTGGCACAATTTATGTTTCCCGTATGGGCATGAAACAGGATGAATCAAACCAGCAGTATACCCAACTAACGAATACTGATCAGGGGACAGGCGGGCAGTATCATACCCGTCCTTTGGCATTTAAAAACGGAGTGCTTTACATCGAACTAACTCTGGACCGAAACAAAAAATACAACAAGACCTACCGGCAAATGGCTGTTCAATCGGCCGTTTATTATCGAAAGTCGAATACGGAATTTGAGTCGGCCGTCGCCGCTAAAATTTGTATTTATACGACGTCCGGTTCCTGTAGGAATCAGGGAGACGGTCAGCAGGAATCCTGCCTGGAATCGATCATCGGAATTATGTATCAGGACGGAATATTGAATTAAATTTACGATTTCTGAAATCACCCAGTTCCCTTATTATCCGGGCTTTAACGGCTCAATGCAATGTTAATGTTGTAATCTGATCGTGGGCAATTGATCCATAAAATGTAGCTTTGTTCTGTCGAAATGTTAAAAGGCTGATTCGATCGAATTATGAAGTTTCATTTTAATGAGCAATTGGTACAACGAGTTACTTCTGAATTTCTGCCTGCTGCTGTAATCAGATCGATTTCCCCTATTTATACCGGTCACATTAATAAAACATTCCGGGTGACGGTTGAGGATTCAGATACCACGGAGGAATATTTGCTCCAAAACCTCAACACGCACGTGTTTACCCAACCTCGAAAAGTGATGCATAACATCGTGCAATGCGCCGATTTTCTGCATAATGAATGTCCAGATTATCCTTATGAAATATTGACCCCGATATACAGTAATTCCCGGGAAAGTTTTTTGGTCATGGAAGATGACCTGGCCTGGCGAATGTTTGAGTATATTACTGACTCCAAATCCATTGACAAAGTTTCTACCCCGGAGGAAGCCCGGAAAATCGGGGAAGCCTTTGGGCTGTTTTTAGCGCACGTCAATCGCGATGATCCGAAAAATTATAAGGTGACCATTCCGGATTTTCACAACTTTACAAAGCGATATGAAAATTTTCAGCAATATCTCGGACATCGGGAGGGGGATATCGATGAGCAGTGTCAATTTGTTATTGATGAGATCGACCGATATGCCCCGGAATATTTGCAAATGGAAACCATTGAATTCCCGGTGCGTATTATCCATCACGATACCAAAGTGAACAATGTAATGCTGGATCGATATACCAATGAACCCAAGTGCATTATCGATTTGGACACCCTGATGCCCGGTCATATATTTTCGGACCTCGGGGACCTAATACGCACAGTATTAAACCCTTATGAAGAAGATTCTTTTCCGGAAAATGGGCAATTGGTGGGTAATCACGTCATCTCCTCCTTGTTAAATGGGTTTTTGGATCCTATCGATCAGTTTCTTACAGATGATGAAAAAGAATATTTGATTCGGGGAGCGAAAAAGATTACCTTGTTACAGGTTCTCCGCTTTTTGGCCGATCATCTTAAAGGGGATGTATATTATCAGGTCAATTACACTGGGCACAACCTCGATCGGGCGCTCAGTCAATTGTACCTCTATCTAAATATGGAAGAAAATGAGCTTTTAAACACCCAATCAACCGTGACGTCTATGAAATAACGTATAATTAAAATTGATATGTCACAATATATTGATATATTTGCAGGCTCCAAAATAATTGGATTTTACGATCCGTATGACCTATGTAACCTATGAACATTAGAAATACAACTGAGATCATACTGTTTTTGAGGATGCTGGCAGCGGTAACTCTGTCATCCTCCTCATTGTTGGCTCAAACCCCATCTCCCAACACCACAGTAATCATTTATCAGGATTTAAACAATAATGGTGCCAAAGACCTTGATGAGGAGAATTTGGCCGGATTTTCCCTGGATGTCACTGGATTCCTTAATCAGAAAATTGAATTTGACCAAGTCGAGGACGGCGTATTTGTCGGCTATCTGGAGCATCGTGCCCGGATCGTAGTTAATGGATATCAGGGTGAATATTTGGAAGGGAATGGTGGGGAAGCTTCAGAAGCTTCCGTTTTCTTTGCCGATCCCATGGGCGGCGAAGTAACCTATTACGTTGGGATTTCCACAGGACCCTCTCTGGATTACGCCCAGCAGAGCATTATTCTGCCGTGCTACGAAGGGGGGCCTGCCGAAGGGAAGGAGGGACCCGCCTTGATTTCGTTTGGTTTCATGGATGATGGAATTGTCCAGATGCTGGGAGGAAATGCCCCCAATCCATCAATGCTGGCCTCTGTCCAGGAAATCGGTTCGACATGGGGAGTGGGAATCCGACCCAATGCGAACATTGTATATACCAGTGCATTGGTCAAACGTCACGTTGGCTTAGGTCCCATGGGGATAGGTGGATTGTACCAATACGACTTAAACACCAATAAACTGACCTCCTACAATTTGTCCGGTTTACAAACTACAAATAACGGGACTTTAGACTTTGGTATCCTGGAGCGGGAGATTACCGACGGATCCATCAACCGCGACGGTAGTCAGGACAATACCTTAACGCACAAAGATCAGGTGGCCACTTATGATATCAATGCATTTGATATGGTTGGCAAGGCCGGGATCGGAGATATCGATGTTTCCGAAGATGAGGAAACACTTTGGATGGTTAACCTTTTCAAACGATCCCTCGTAGCTGTAGATGTTTCGACAGGAGAACCTGACCTCAATACAATCAGAGAATTTCCCATATTGGAAAAAGTTGATTTTATCGATCTTCGGATGCCGTATACCCGAAACATAAACGTGGGTAGTCAAAACGAGGGAGGGGCTGAAGCTTTTACTGACACCAACCAGGTAGCCTGGGAACGTGATACCTATGGAAAGGGAGGTGAATACGGTAAAGTTTCGTCCAAAATCTTTCAAACGATGGACGAGAAGATGGGTACTTCTGAAGATAATTTGTACAAAAGTTACCGCGCCGGGACCGATTTCGAATACAATATTCCTGTCCCTGTCAATGGTGATTATACCGTTATTCTGCATTTTGCAGAGACCGATCCGGAGTTCAGTATTTCCTCCACCAGTCAGAGTCAAAACAAACGGATGTTTTCCGTATTTGCAGAGGGGAAAGAAATTTTGGCGAATTACGATATCATGAGTACGGCCAAATCGTTGAACACCGCTTTGACCGAGGAATTCACCATCACGGTAGAGGATGGCACATTGAATTTGGAATTTCTGGGTCAAATGGTCAATGGTTCCAGGTCCAAAGCTATGATTTCAGGCATTCAAATCATTGGATCAAAAGCAACGGAGAAACCCACAGGGGAATTGCGGCCCTGGGGACTGACCTTTTATGAAGGCCGGGGATATCTCGGCCTGGTCGCTGATGCCTCCATTTCGAAAAGTAAAAACAACCTGTATGGGTACGTGGTTTCGTTCAATCCGGAGAAAATGGATGAACCTTTCCAACTCGAATTTGCATTTCCGTTAAATTATAAAAGAGAGCGGGCGTCTTATGCTGACCGGGTAACAGCCTGGCCACTTCGAACCGCGGTTTGGGAGGTTTGGGCCGAGAATTGGGAAGATACCCGGATTATCCTCGATGACGAAGCGAATGATACGCTTTACGTTTCCTATCCCCAGCCCATCATATCAGATCTGGATTTTGACAACGATGGAAATCTGGTTATCGGTATCATGGACAGGTGGGGACACCAGGTGGGTTTTCTCAATTTTCCTCCCGTATCACGAAGTAATACCTATCTGATTGGTTATTCCGCAGGGGATATTATTAAAGCTATTCCTAATTCTGTGGTTAGATCCGGGTATAATTTTATTTTGGAACCTGAGAACAACGATATCTTCATTTTTGCTGATGATGACGGCCCTACGTACAATGGGGAATTCTTTCATGAAGATTATTTTGATTCTGACCGGGCATCGCATGGCGAGATTTTCACTGGGGGGCTGGGTGTCATGAAAGGAACGAATGAAGTAGTTGCCACGGTATTTAATCCGATTAATACGGGCCAAACCGAGGGATTTGTATTTGACGGTGTTTACACTCAGGGTACCCATGTTTATTCCACTGAGACCGGCGATAAAAACCGGTCGAGCTTGTTCGTGGGCCAGTTTCAGTTTGGTAAAGCGAGTGGACTGGGCGATCTTGAATTTGGCTACAATTTTTCATCCATCAATATTGGTAATTACGTATGGTGTGACGGAAATGGAGATGGAATTCAGGATCCGGAAGAAAGTGGAATTCCAGGGGTAGTACTTAGTTTAGTGTTAATCGATGAAGATCAGGGTAACCAGGTAGTAGCCACCACTACGACGGGTTCCAACGGCGAATATTATTTTTACAATATCGATCACAACCGTGAATACGCGATCGTAATCGATCTCAATCAATCCGGATTGGATGGATTTAGTCGGAAAGCCTCTCCTCCCTTTCAGGGAACTGATCCAAGATTGAATTCCAAGGGAATTGACACGTTGATCCCCAATAGCGTGGTGGCCTTTGTTTCCAATCTTGAGTTGCAGTACGAATATGGCTTTGACTTTGGATTGTTGGGACCAGAAGTGGAAGACGTTACCCGGATCAAATGCGTCGAACCCACAACAAGCACAGCTACTTTCAATCTGTGCGAATTAAAAGATGAATTGAGTCCTCCGGAAATAGAAAACACTGTAGTACGGTTTTATCGAACAGAAGCCGATGCCATCTATCGACAAAATGAAATTACCGACTGTAATTACACAACAGCCGGGGATACCCTCATTGCCAAAGTTCATCTATCGGGAGATGAGATGTGTTATTCTCTTGCTCGTGTTTACTTGATCGTAAATGATATAGACACAGACATAAGTCTGACGGGTCAGGCATGTCCCGGAGAACCCGTAAACTTCCACGAGTTGGTTCAACTGGCGCAGGATAGTCTGATGGTGTTCACCAGTCCATCGATGGAACCGGAAGATATGATCAACGATCTCACCAATTTCCTTCCGGATGAGTTGCCTGCTACTTACTATATAAAGGTGTCCTTTGAAGGTGAAAATTGTGAGTCGTATGGCTCGATTACAATCAATGAAGTACCTCCTTTTGAAATTGAAATGGAGGATTTGGCTGTAATTTGCTGGGGGGATTTATTTTATTTCAGTTCCCTCAATATTCGATTCCCCAGTGGTGGAAGCGCAATTGAAAATTTGTATTGGACGACCAATGGCAATGGAACTTTCAATTCCGGAACCCAGTTTGCACAAGCTCAGTCTTACCGACCCTCCGTACAGGATAGCATAAGAGGATATGTGGAATTTTATTTGAATGCATCCAATTATTGTTATGAGGAACAGTTAACGGTCAATGTGGAAATTTTGACTGATAATGAATTACGGGTGGAGTGTGTTCCTACGGATACGGTGTACTGTGTTAACGATAGCATTTCCGATATTCACAATCTACCTTTCCCTGCACCACAAGCATTCAAAGGCTGTCACCAACTGGTCCAACCCGTACTCAATTTTGTGGAAGTCGACATGGACCATTGCGAGCCGGGGAACAACGTAGCTGGTCGAATCATCCGGCATTGGGAATTTAACTTCAAGAATAATTTCAGTGTCTTTTGTTATGACACTATCGTCGTGCTTATGCTGCCCGAGGCCGAAATTATCTGCCCGGACTCCATGGTGAACGTCGAATGCGCAGACATTGGGGAGGATGATGTGGACGAATTTGGTAACCCGTTACCGCATCTGACCGGGGTTCCGTATTACGATACGATCCCTTTATGGCCCGGTATAGATACCTCGCTTTGTGGAATTTATGCTACATATGAGGATGATCGGTTCAGTGAACAATGCGGAGGTGACACGAAAATGTTTAGACGAATATGGACGATTACCAGCAAGTGCGATAAAGAAGTGGTGACGTGCGAACAATGGATCGTGATCCGGGATACCCAGGCTCCACTGATAAGAAACAATTACGAGGCATTTGTTGAATTTGACAAGGATACTGTCTATGTCAACACGGAGGAGGATGATTGCATTGCACATTTTTACCCTACTATATGGACCAGAGATCTCTGTGCCGGAGTTCATAGTGTGAAAGCCGTCAGTGAATCTTTTGGGGCGGTCGAACTGGAACATTCCCATGGATATATTTGGAAAGCAGTCAATCCGATCCGGATTCCTATGGGCAATGATCCGGTCCGGATTGAATATACCTCCAGCGATAGTTGCTGGAACATGAACACATTTGTACACTATGTAAAAGTCAAGGACGTGGTTCCGCCGACGGTGGTGGCCAACCGCGAAATGAAATTCACCTTGCAGGATAAAAGAGGCTGGCTTAATGCGATAGATCTGGATGAAGGCAGTTATGACAATTGCGGAGATGTACTCGTCCTGGCCAGAAGGGTGGACTGGGACCGCTTCGGAGTCAATCTCTGTACCGATAAACTATCACAGGTGAGAACCCTGGAAGAACTCAACAAAATCGATCCTTTATCCGTGTTGGATAGTGGTGCCGTAGAACTCTATTATAAAGGCCAAATTGAATGGCTGCTGGAAGATGAAGCTTGTGGAGAAAAGATAGTGGATGGATGGATTCAGGGGATTCGATCGTACTGGGCAGAGAACTGCGGTCCTGTGGATGAACATGGTAATCCACTGATCAACGTCCCCCAAACTTTCCTGGGTGGCGGCTGGTCGAAGCGCATACCTTTTGGGTGTGAAGACGCCTGCGGTCCGGTCATGGTCGAAGTACTGGTCATGGATCAGTGGTGCAACTGGAGTAAGTCCTGGGTGACCGTTTATGTGGAGGATAAAATTCCACCCAAGTCTCTGATTACTTTGGACGATGTCACGATTACATGTGATGCCTACGCCAAATATTATAAACCCATCCTCGACCTGGCTACTGAAGCTGGAAGCAGTGAAGTCGATCCCACGGTATTTAACCACCTGGATAATTTATTGGGGGGATATTCTGTGGCCTGGGAAAACAATCAGGGTCAACCTACGGATATGCAAGGAAATGTACTTCCTGAAAAATTCAACGTGATCAACACATACTGTGAGGATTCCGTAAAGGAGATTAAATACCAGGATACCCTGCACGACAATCAGATCGTATGGAAAACAAGGAGCGTTGAGGTGACCTACCTCAACGATCACACTGAAACATACAACCGTGGATTTATCGGCGTCAACTGTGGTGGCACGGTAACTCAGGATATATGGCCGGATCTTGGCGATTGTGGTATTGGTACCATTATGAGAAAATTTCATGTGACCACGGGATGCGGCGATATGCAGATGACCCGGACCTATGTCCAAACCATTACGATAGAGCCGACCTGCCCGATGACCGAAGACATGTTCTCCTGGCCCGACGATGCTGAGGTATGTTTGGCGATCACGTACAATTCCATGGGCAATGTCAATCTACCTGTCAGCCTGGTGGGGAAAGTAGAATATACCTTCCCAGAATCCTGTCGCATGTTGGCCATGGGGCATAAAGACCGGGTGCTGGATGGAGAAGACGGCCGGACCAAAAAAGTGGTGCGGACACATACCGTGATGGATTGGTGCACCGGCGAGACTATGGAACACGACCAAATGATCATCGTGACCGATACATGTCAAAACATGGACGGCGAAATCCTCACCCTAAGTGGTACGATTCTCGACCCTTATGACAATTTTATATTCAACGTCACGATGAATATGCAAACGAATGATGAAATGAAGTCTTCCGTGACCATTGAAAACGGGACCTATTTTCTACATGTTCCGGAGAATCCGGATCTCGTTTACTTGGATAAAGAAAGTTCGTACCGCAATGGTGTTTCAACCCTTGACTTAATTTGGATGCAGCGTCAATTCCGGGATCCGACCGTTTTCTACAATCCTTATCAGTTTATTGCTGCGGATGTGAACAATAATGGTTTGATGGATCCGGCGGACATGCTCCAGATCAGAAGCTTAATCCTGGGTAAGCGAAATTCCTTTGCTCAGGTTCGGCCGTGGCAGTTTGTGGATGTTTCCACTCAAAAATCATATTCGAAAGTAGGAGCTCAAACGATGTATCAGGAGAATAATTGGGTCGGCGTAAAAATGGGGGATGTCAATTTCGATTCCGATTATCTGATCCGAAACACGAATCGATCGGCTAATTCAACCTATCCCATCGTGTTGGAAGAAACGCTTTCGGAAGATGGGCGGACTCGGGTAGCTGTTCGAATGTCAGATATGGTCCGGCTTTCAGGGATGCAGATTGCTTTGGATATGGGAGGTTATACCGGATGGGAAATTGAAGAGGCCGGGCTCAACCTTACGGATGATAACTGGGCCGTGGAAAAAGGTGCGATCAAGTTGTCCTGGACAAGTAAGGAATTTGAGAAACTGTTTGACCAAAATCAGGTCCTGTTTTATCTTGTATTTAATACTCCGCCGGAATCCTTTAATAAGGAAAATATCACCCTGGATAATTCAGCGGATTTTAAATCTGAAATGTACACACCCGATTTGGACATTAAGGATATCGGTCTGCAATACCGGAAGGATTCTGAAAGTCTGGGATTGACGGTTTATCCCAACCCGGCTGATCAATTCCAGGTATTTGAATTTTTCTCTCCTACCGAAGTCGAAGCTGTAGTAACGATCCACGCTATTGGTGGGAAGGAGATCGAATCTTTCAAAATACAACTGGATAAAGGGCAAACCAATTATCATCACGCGCTTCACAACATTTACAAATCCGGGATGTATGTATATCAGATCAGGACACAGTCCCAGGTCATCACCGGACGATTTGAAGTGATTAAGTAATCGCGGCCAGTTTTTGGACAATGGACAGACAGGGAACCGGAATTGTGGAGCGAGAACTTCATCTCGCTTTCCAATGATGATCTATGCCGGAATATCATTCCTCGTCAAGGATTTTGATAATTTTGGAGTAAAATACGAGGTTTAACAAATTTCCTATTTTTGCAAAAAGAAGGTTATGGACAATTCGTTGAGATATGAAAAGCGGGGGGTATCCGCTTCCAAGGAAGATGTACACAAAGCGATCAGAAATATTGATAAAGGCCTGTATCCAAATGCCTTTTGCAAAATCCTTCCGGATTATATCGCAGGTGACGATGCCTACTGCAATATCATGCATTCTGATACCGCGGGTACCAAAACGAGCCTGGCCTATTTGTGGTACAAAGAGACGGGGGACGCTTCCATTTGGCGTGGTATAGCCCAGGATGCTTTAGTTATGAATCTCGATGATATGGCTTGTGTAGGGGCATTGGATCACATCGTGGTGTCGTCTACCATAGGGCGTAATAAAACCCTGATTCCAGGGGAGGTCATCGAAGAAATCATCGGATTTTTTGAAACTTTTGCCACGGGATTGGCGGAATATGGGATTCGAGTTCACCTGGCGGGTGGCGAAACTGCTGATGTAGGAGATATCGTACGGACCATTGACGTGGGGTACACGACCTTCGCCCGTATGAAAAGGGAACACGTCATTGTCAACCACATCAAACCCGGGGACGTCATTGTGGGATTTGCTTCGTATGGGCAGGCTACCTATGAGGATAACTACAACGGGGGCATCGGGAGTAATGGTCTGACATCTGCCCGACACGATGTGCTGACAAAGAAATACGCGGAATATTATCCCGAATCTATAGATCCCAATATCGATCCATCCGTGCAATATACAGGGAGTAAGTCCCTCGAAGACACGGTGTTGATCAATGATAATCAATACACGATAGGGAAGTTGCTGTTGTCGCCTACCAGAACGTACATGCCTTTGTTAAAAGCCATCCTTGACGAACATGCCATCCATGTCAATGGGATTATCCATTGTACAGGTGGTGGTCAGAGCAAAGTACTGCATTTCGTGGATCAACTTAAAATCGTCAAAAACAATATGCTGCCCATTCCGCCAGTTTTTCAGTTGATCGAGGAAGAGTCCGGGTTGGATCGCAAAGAAATGTACCAGGTCTTTAATATGGGGCATCGCCTTGAAATCTATACGGATGAATCAACCGCTGAGCAGATGATTTCGATCTCAAAATCCTTTGGAATCGATGCCCGGATTATCGGCCATGTGGAGAAAGCGGAACGTTCGAGCGTTGAAATTACCGATGATAAATCTACCTACCAACTCCATGGTTGACATATCCACTCCGATTTCACCCATCGAAACGTACTCTCAGGCTGAAGCCTTCATAATGGAGGCACTGCCCATGTTTCAGAAGGTCGGTAAAAAGGCGATGGGATCGTATGGTCTTGACCGGGTCAACGCTTTCCTCGATTATTTGGGTAATCCTCACCGGACTTTGACGAGTATCCATATCGCAGGGACCAATGGGAAGGGCTCCACTGCTCATATGTTGGCCGCCATTTATCAATCAAACGGATACAAAACAGGTCTTTTTACCTCACCTCATTTAATTTCATACCGGGAACGGATGAAAATTAACGGAGAGTATATTCCGGAAGAATATGTTCTGAGTTGGGTTCAAAAACATTTTACTTACCTCAGTCGGGAGCCGCTGTCTTTTTTTGAAATGAGTATGGGCTTGTCGTGCTCCTGGTTTCAGGATGAAAAAATCGATATCGCCATTATGGAAACAGGACTGGGGGGACGGTTGGATGCCACCAATGTAATCTCTCCGATACTTTCTATAATTACGAATATCGACTGGGATCATCAGGATATTTTGGGCGATTCCCTCGCCCAAATTGCTTATGAAAAGGCTGGTATTATAAAACCTTCTGTTCCGGTCGTATTGGGAAATATTGACCCAGAGCTTTATCCTGTGTTTGTCGAAAAAGCCCGTGATACTGACTCGCTGTTGTGTTTTTCGGACAAGATTCGCATCACCGGTAAAGATTCGCACGAAGCGGGTATAAGATACATCCTGGACGGCCAATCCATCCCCGTGACCCACGTTGACCTTCCGACTCTTGGTCCGTATCAGGAGCATAATTTACTGACGGTGCTTCACGCTGCCTGGCTTTTAAAAGATAGGAAAGGCATGGAATTGCAGTGGCCAGCCATCGGGCATGGCCTCGAAGACTTTCTCCAAATCTCCCGGTTTAGGGGTCGATATGAAATTATTCATCAAAATCCCCTTGTGATTGCAGATGCAGCCCATAATCCAGGGGGGATCCGGTTTTTCAATCCTCTATTTCAAAATAAAAGCGTACATTTGCATCTTGTAATTGGGATGGTGAAAGGCAAGGATGCGGATGCGATTTTATCCCTTCTACCTTCGGATGCCACCTATTACTTCTGTGCAGCAAAAATAGCCAGAGCAATGGAGGCAAAAGAACTTCAGACCATGGCAATGCGATATGGTTTGAAGGGGGAGGTGTATGCTTCTCCCGGGCAGGCGTTACTCCGTTTGCTTGAAAATGCCAACGAAAAAGATATTGGACTGGTAATCGGCAGTATTTATCTGTTAGAAGAAATTTTAAAATATGGATATATTTAATAGAATCGTTGACCAACCCGGCCCATTGGGTAAGTATGCAGATTTTGGGGAAGGATATTTCGTATTTCCAGAATTGGAAGGCGAGATAGGTTCCCGAATGCGTTTTAATGGAAGGGAAGTGGTCGTATGGAGCGTTAACAATTATTTGGGCCTGGCTAACCATCCGGAAGTCCGGAAAGCCGATGCAGAAGCTGCGGAAAAATGGGGGCTGGCTTATCCGATGGGATCTCGCCTTATGTCGGGACAAACATCCAAGCATGCCCAACTGGAGGAGGAACTAGCTGAATTTGTAGGAAAAGAATCGGCTTTTTTGATCAATTTTGGCTATCAGTCTATGGTGTCCGCCATCGATTCTTTGCTGACCCGAAGAGATGTCGTAATCTATGACGATGGTTCTCATGCCTGCATCGTTGACGGCGTACGGCTCCACGTGGGAAAACGCTTTGCTTACCTGCACAATGATGTCGACAACCTCGTCAAACAGCTCGAAAGGGCAACTGCCATCACTGAGAAAACCGGCGGTGGCATCCTCGTCATTACCGAAGGGGTTTTTGGTATGCAGGGGGAACAAGGTCGGATCAAAGAAATTATTGAATTAAAAGACAGATACGATTTTCGACTTCTGGTCGATGACGCTCATGGATTTGGTACCTTAGGAAAAAGAGGTGCTGGAGTGGGTGAAGAACAAGGCGTGACCGAGGGTATCGATCTTTATTTTGCTACATTTGCCAAATCTATGGCAGCGATCGGAGGATTTTTTGCCGGCGAAAAAGAAGTGATCCGTTATCTGAAGTACAACGCACGTTCTCAGGTGTTTGCCAAATCTCTTCCAATGGGATTTGTAGAAGGCGGATTGAAACGACTGGAATTAATTCGTACACAGCCTCAATTAATCGAAAAACTTTGGAACATCGTTCATCAATTGCAAACCGGATTGCGTGAGCGAGGGTACAATTTGGGTGCAACAGAAAGTTGTGTAACGCCGGTTTTTATGCAAGGTGATACCATGGAAGCCTGCGCAATGGTTCAGGATTTGCGTGAATCACACGGAATTTTCTGTTCGATTGTCGTATATCCTGTGGTGCCCAAAGGCGTTATTTTATTGAGGCTGATACCTACTGCTGCACACACCTCTGAAGACGTGGAACTGACGCTGGATGCGTTTGATGCGGTGAAGGAAAAGCTGGACCGAGGGGAATATAAAGGCCAAATGACCATAAGCGATAGCGTGTAAGTTGTTTGATAACAATCTATTACATATCGACATACATTATATTTAAAGTTTAAGAATTTATACTGCGCTGAAATGGGGGGATTTTAGTATATTTATACCATGTAAAATCCCTCCATATGCATTTGTATAAATACACCTTCGTACTTATCCTGGTTAGCTGTATGACCATGTTGTGGCCGTCAAAGATGTTGGCGGAAGAGGCCCCCTGGGGACCGAAGATTATTAAACTGGGCGATGTGACGATAAGCTGTGAAGCTTATGAGAAATATTATAAAGATATTGTTATCGACGCCACCAAGAATAATTCTCCAAAGTGGAATGCTGCTGCCAAATCCAGACTCGATGAAGCATTTGGGACGTATAAAACGGCCTGGATTAAAAGCTCTACCTGGATCATGGACAAGTACGGTAAAACCCTGCCTACCCACAAATCAATCCGGGATATCCAATGCGAGACGAAATACAAGTCCGTGAAGTACCCCGGACCTGGTCATTATGACCACCTCAGGCATGAGCCTTATCTGGAGAAAAAGCAGGTATACCAAAAATTACGACTTGGATACGTCGATGATTGCGAGATTTCGGTTGTCCAGGATGTTTGGCCCGAAATCGGGAAGTGTGGAACAGGAACCATCGTCCGAAATTTCAAAATTGGTGTCTGGTGCGGTGGGCAGGAATATACCCTGCGACTGACTCAAAAAATACACGTTGTGTCTACCTGTGGTTTCTCAAAGGAGATGATTTACATTCCTGATGTGCAGTATATGTGCGCCCCGATCAAGTATAAGAACAACTATCAAATCGATTTACCTGATTACATCCAGCCTGTCAAATTGTATACAGGATGGGATTCTTTCTGTGGACCTTCCGGAATTCATGTATCCTACTATGACAAACACTACAAATTGATCCAGGAGCACCGGAAATATGTTGTAATTCGAACATGGGAATTTTCTGATAAATGCTCGGGGAAAAAGATCGTCGCAGAACAAAAAATAATGGTTGATGGATTATGTCGGGATGATGATCCAAAAGAACCTGAAGAGCCGGAGGAGCCGGAAGAACCTGAGGAACCTGAAGAGCCGGAGGAGCCGGAAGAACCCGAATATGATTCCATCCAATTTACACTACTCAATCCTTTAGAGGATATCTATATTTCTCAGAAAACGTACCTGGATACATACAAGGGAATCGTGGATCTTTCGTTGGAGTCCTTCCGTAAAGGTCAGACGGAGTTATCGGCTGAATTGCTGGACGCCATGTTTGGGAAATACGAGATCAAGTCCGATACCAATAAAGTAGATAGTATTACCATTTATACGATGGAATGCAACGATGGACAGCCGATTGATTCAGAATTTAAAATCAAAAACGGAGTCATCCAGTCAGATTGTCCCAAAAAGATTTCGATTCGGCAAATACTCAGTGAAGAGTTTACGCCCTGTGGACCTACCGGACTGGTACGAAAATTTATTGTTGATTCTCAATGCGATAGTATCGTAATGCGGGATACATTTGAGCAGCGTATCTTCTTCCGTCCTACCTGTCCTTTGTCCGAGGCAGTGTTTGAAGTCCCGGCAGATACCGTTCTGTGCGGAACCCTTGAACGGGATACGAGTGGTCGAATCGTATTGCCGGTGAATGACCATCCCCAATACGTGGGAGATTCCATGCGCCTCTTTGATGTCGATTATAAGTTTCTCGTGACTTATTCGAGCGAGAATCCGGAAAGGATCGATGTGACAAGAGTATGGACTTATGTGGATACCTGTCTCAACGAAGAAACGATGCTCACCCAAATGTTGACGTTACTGGATACGTGTCGTTCAAATCTCGAGCGGGCATTGGAACGAGAAATCGTACGGAATGTCTCCAAAGAGAATATCGAAAGGGGCATCGATAATGAGATAAAAATGGCTTTAATGGAAAACGAAGGGGTGGAACTGGGTCAATCGTTTGTTTATCCCAATCCATTCCATCAGGAAGTGAATCTCCATTTTAATCACCAGAACGAAGGTGCGGTTCGAGTTCAGATATTAGATAGCCGGGGTCGGTTCATATCAGAACGTCGGTTCAACCTGGACCGGGGACCACAACAAATTCATTTGAGTGGAAATGATTTCCAGACTCCCGGATTATATATCTTGCAAATGATCTCCGGGAACCAGACCGAGAATTTCAGGGTCTTATTTCAAGCGGAATAACAGGCTATAGATCCTTATACAGACAAATGCGCTTTTTGTGGAGGCGGTAATCATAATCCCTCCACAAATTGCGCACATTTTTATTATCGACCTGTTCGGGATTGCTTTCTACATTCTTGATTCCATTCTCGATGTATTTTTGAAGAATTTGCTCAAAGATGAGTGAGATCAATCCTTTTTGCTGGTATTCGGGATGGATCGCAATCAACAGCATTTCCGCCCGGTCATTTTTACGGGAAGCTTTCCATAAGTGATAAAATCCAAAGGGGAAAAGCGAGCCATTTGCTTTTTGTAAAGCCCGGGTGTAGGATGGAATCGTCAAACCAAATCCAACCAACTGGTCATCCGAATCGGTGATCAAAGAGATGAAGTCTTTATTAACCAGAGGCATATATTTAGCCTGGTAATAAGCTTTCAATTCTTCAGACAACGGCACAAAGCCAGGCAGATGAGCGTAGCATATGTTGATCAGTTCAAGGATTTGCCTACTTCGTTTGGCCTTTTCGGCTTTGGAATCAAATAAGGCCGTACTAAGATTATATTTTTCCCGAATAAGCTCGGAGTATTTGGTCACCTTTTCCGGGATTTTTTCGGGTACATTAAATTCATGTTCGAGCCATTCCAGGTAATATTGATAGCCAGCTTTCTTCAGATGCTGGATATAATAGGGGTAATTGTAATTGGCTGATGAGCATGATAATTTATCAAAACCGTAGGTCAGGGTACCGGCTGCATCCAGATTGGAATATCCGAATGGTCCGATCAGATGTTTCATACCACGCTCCCGGCACCAGTTCTCAGCAGCCTCAAGCAATAAGTGAGAAACCTGGTAATCATCAATAAAATCTATTTTATTGAAACGAGCGGTCTTTTCTCCCGAAAACTCAATTTCGTGTTGATTGATGATTACATGAATACGGCCGACCACATCCTTGCCCTTGTCAAGAACGACAAACTGAGTGGTGAAAATGCCTTCATCGACTTTGGGTATATCGATCAAATATTTTCGTTCATCGGTTTTGAGGGGTGGAGCCCAGTACTGATTCCCCCGGTACAACCGATACGGGAAATCAATAAATCGATCGAGCATTTTACGATCCTTGACTTCGTGGATGGTATAGGTCATTTAATGTGTTTTGTTATCCGGGAATCCTTTTATCCGGGAATCGTTTCATGTAGCAGTAAGAGGATAAAATTACAAATTTTGTACAGACTTTTGTCTTCTGCGTAATCGTCACTCCGACCGCTTTTATTACTTTGGTTTGCGGAAATTGTTTTTACATAAAGATCTGAGAATTGGTGATCGGTCGCATTAGGTATTGCTCAGTCGATAGTCTTTGTAAGTATCATAATCTTTTATGGATCCGATATCCCGATTCAGAGCAATGCTTGCATTGAGTTCAAAGCCGAGTAAAAGGATATGACAATTGAGATTAAGCCAAACCATGAACACAATAACCGCACCGATCGACCCGTACACCTTGTTGTAATTAGCAAAATTGTTTACATAGAATGCAAACCCCAGCGAAGTGATAATAAACATAAGTGTAGCCATGAGCGATCCGGGTGTAAAAAATCCAGGTTTTTTACGAAATGCCGGAGCAAATTGGTAGATCACGGCGATGATCGAATAAAAAATGGCGACTGTCAGAAGGCCATTGACGATTTGAATCAGTGGTTTCAGGTTTTGGGCATGGAATATATAGGTAAACAGATAGTCCAACAAGTAATTCGTGGCAACGATAGTGACGATCGCAGCGATCAGCATCATGAAAATGAGAAAGGTCAGCCATATAGCTGTAAACCGGGTTTGAAAGAAATTTCTGTTTTTAAAGGTTGAATCAAATGATTTTTCAAAACCGGTAATTACCATAGTCATACCATTGGAGGCGAAATAAACCACCATCAAAAATGAAATCGAAAGCAATCCTCCTCTTGGAATCCGGCTCAAATCATTGATGGTATTCCCAATCCATGCTTCGGCGTTGGAAGGTAAAAATTCGAAGATGTAGTTGTATAACATCGTATCGAAGTTTTGAATGGGAATGTAGGGAACCAGGGTGATCAACATAATCAAAGCGGGGAAAAGGGAGATAAACAAGGTAAATGCAAGGGCATTGGCCCGCATGGAAATATTTCCATACATCATTTCAAAATACATCAGTCGGATGACTGACCATACGGGAATCCCTTCAAAACCTGGCAGAGTAGACGTTTGCGCCCAGTCACCGAGCTTTTGAACCGTTTTATTGTTCTTGATGCGTTCGGGTATATTCACATTTCCTTCTTATGCATTTTCTTGCGTTCAATTTTCGATCTGTTGAAGAATGAACGAGGGAGTGGGAATTCTATGATACGTATTTTTATCCAGGAAACATAATTTTACAATTCCACGGTTGAGGAATTCTCCTTCTTCGTTGAAGATTCTGCTTTCAAAAACGATTTCCTTATCCGTTAGATTTCGAATGTGGGTTTGGATTGTAATTAGATCATCGTATTTGGCGGGTCTCAGATATTTCGCTTCCATAGACATGACAGGCATCATGATCCCTTCGTCCTCCATAGTTTTGTAATGGATTCCAAGACTTCGCATCAATTCAGTCCGACCAATCTCGTAATACCGCGCGTAGTTGCCATAGTAGACATAACCCATCTGATCGGTTTCACTATACCGGACCCGCACTTTGAATGTATTACCGTTGGATACTGTTTCCATGTAAACGGTTTTTTGCGATCACATTTATAAAATACTGCTTCGTACTCTACGCCAAATACGAATCAACAAAAACCCAAACAATACGGTGGCGATGCCAAAAATCCCGGCATACCCAAGGTTCCCGTATATAGTGTGTCCGGTGGTAAACAAAAGGCTATAAATAAATAATGAGCCATACAACATCGCCATAATACCTTGTGGAACGGTCCACTTGACATCTTTTACGATATCCACATTATCTGCTTTTGCATCATTGATCACCTTTTGCCATCCGGGACCCCCTGGCTGAATTTTCTGGTAGAAATTATACAGAGTTTCTTTATCATCTGGTTTGGTAACCAATGTAGCAATCAACCAAATGATGGTGGTGATTAAAACAATTATCGGAAACCTATACGCTGTGTCTATATTTTCAGGCCAATACACAAAGTTGAAAATGATCGAGACGATACCACTGGAAAACATGGCCGCGATTTCACTCCAGGCATTGATTCTCCACCAAAACCACCGGAGTATAAAAATCAGTCCTGTTCCAGCTCCAAACGCCAGAATAAATTCAAAAATTTGGAGTGCATTGGTCATAACCAGAGCCAGTCCTGCACCCAGAATCATTAAAATCACCGTCGTAATACGACCTGCTGTGACGAGTTGCTTTTCTGTGGCATCAGGATTGAGGAAGCGGAGGTAGAAATCGTTTACAAGATAAGACGCTCCCCAATTGAGATGGGTCGATATAGTGGACATATAAGCCGCGAGTAAGCTCGCCAGTACAATCCCCGCCATGCCTGTAGGAAGGAAAGTTAACATGGCCGGATAGGCCAGGTCGTGCCCCAATTTATCAGGGGTGATATTGGGAAAGGCAGCTTGTATGGACTGAATATCCGGAAAGACAACCAATGAACACAACGCTACGATGATCCAGGGCCAGGGTCTTAATGCATAATGCAATGCATTGAAAAAGAAGGTTGCACCGATTGCATGGTTTTCATCCTTGGAAGCCAGCATACGCTGTGCGATATAACCTCCTCCACCAGGTTCTGCGCCAGGATACCAGGAGTTCCACCACTGGACTGCAAAGGGAATGATGAACAAGGTAATCATCGTGTATCGATCAGAAAGATCGGGGAAGATATTTAATTTATCAATGACATTGTCGTGCGTTATCAGATTTTGCAACGAGCCCACTGCAGGATGTTGAACGGAATAATAAGCCGCACCGATTGCTCCAACCATCGCCAAAAAAAATAATAAAAAATCTGAGTATACAACCCCTTTAAATCCTCCCAGAGAACTAAAAATTACGGTAATGACCGAAGCGATACCAATAGCTTCCAGGGGACTGAGACCCAGCATGACCCCACCTATTTTAATTGCGGCAAGGGATACTGCCGACATCGCAAGAACATTGAAGAAGAGTCCTAAAAATAAAGCCCGGAAACCCCGCAAAAATTTAGCGGGAGCTCCTGAATACCGTAATTCATAAAATTCTATGTCCGTGGTGACGTTGGACTTTCTCCATAGTTTTGCGTATACAAATACGGTCAGCATACCGGTCAGCAAAAACACCCACCATGCCCAGTTTCCACTGACCCCGTTTTGTCTCACCATATCAGTCACTAAATTGGGCGTATCTGTTGAAAACGTAGTGGCGACCATGGATACTCCCAGCAACCACCAGGGCATATTCCGACCAGATAAAAAGTATTCAGCTGAACTTTTTCCTGATTGTCTGGACACCCATATCCCGATAAACAACGTAATAGAAAGCATGGCGACCACAATCGCCCAATCCAATGTAGATAAGGTCATGTTTGAAATTTTTAATAAAATTAGAAAAGATTCGGGAATTGAACCCTTTACTGCCCAAAATTTGATATTTTGTTTGAAATTATGGATAACTAAAATTACTGTAATACTATGAATGATAAGATTACCCTGGTTGTACTTGCCGCAGGATTGGGAAGTCGATTTGGAGGCCTCAAGCAGATGGAACCTCTGGGACCTAACGGGGAGACCTTGCTCGACTATTCAGTCTATGATGCCTACAAAGCTGGATTTACAAAAGTTGTCTTTGTGATCAGAGAATTTTTTGCGGACGAATTCAAGAAAAATATCGGACAACGTTTCGAATCTTACATGGATGTAGAATATGTGTTTCAGGAAGTCAATATCGAAATCCCCGGAATCGAAATCGCGGAACGAAAAAAACCGTGGGGAACAAACCATGCGGTTTTGGTCTGTAAAGATGTGGTGCATGAACCTTTTGCAGTGATCAATTCGGATGATTACTATGGAAAAGATGGCTTCACCAAGGTTGCGAAATTTTTGAAAGAAGACGTGGCCCCAGATAAATATGCCCTGATCGGCTATATATTGAAAAATACGCTCTCCGATTCGGGTACGGTGAACCGGGGAGTTTGTCAGACCGATGAGCATGGGAACTTGATATCCATCGAAGAAGTTCTGAAAATCCAACGGGTGAGCGACGGCCGGGTCATCCGGCAGGATAAAGGGAGCGAACTCAGCGAAGATTCGATCGTTTCGATGAATTTCTGGGGTTTTCATCCCACGTACTTTGAGCGATTGGAATCTGACTTTCATGAATTCGTCCGGGAAAATAAAGACAACCCCACGGCCGAGTATTTTATTCCTTTACTCATCGATGAAATGATCCGAAATGGCGAAATTACCTTGAGCGTGATTCCCTCTCATGATCATTGGTACGGTGTGACCTATGTCGAAGATGCCGATCGGGTCCGGAAAGCATTTGTGGATCTACACGAACGAGGGGTTTATCCAAAGAAGCTCGAATTATAAATGTCTCTGCCCAATCTCAATATACCCGACACGAATTCGAAAAGGATAGTGATATTGGGGGCGGGATTTGCTGGTCTTAATCTGGCCAAAAAATTACGCAGGACCGACTTCCAGGTGGTGTTGATCGATCGCCTCAATTTTCATCAGTTTCAGCCCCTTTTTTATCAGGTTGCCATGGCTGGATTGGAACCGAGTGCCATCGCTTTTCCCATTCGGAAAGTGTTTCACCATTCACCCAATGTATTTGTGAGGAAAGCTGAAGTGCAGCAAGTTCTGGAGTCAGACAACAAAGTTATCACCAATAATGGAGAAATATCCTATGATATATTAGTGATTTGTTTGGGTGCGGAAACCAATTTTTTCGGCAACAAACAATTGGAGGAATATAGTTTTTCACTCAAATCGCTCGGTCAATCGCTTGGAATCAGAAATCAAATATTCCTGGATTTTGAGCGGTCGATGTACGAAGTGGAATATTACAACCGACAGAGTTTTGTTGATTTTGTAATCGTGGGGGGCGGTCCCACCGGAGTGGAAATGGCCGGATCACTTGTCGAATTAAAACGGTACGTGATCGCCAAGGATTATCCGGAGTTGGATCACGATGAAATCGATGTATATCTGGTCCAGTCTGGGAACCGGCTTCTTCCAGGGATGAGCGAAAAATCAAGCCGTAAAGCCGAAATTTATCTGCGGAAAATGGGTGTGAATGTCGTACTCAACGAACGCGTTACAGACTACGATGGACAATATGCCTACCTTAAAAGTGGTCGAAAAATCAAAACAAATAAACTGATATGGGCAGCAGGCGTCAAATGCCCTGTTGTGCCCGGTTTGGAAAAATTTTATGGAGAAGAAACACGCCGCCTTTCGATTGATCATCATTGCCGGGTACTCAATACCCGAAACATATTCGCCATTGGTGATATCGCAGGAATGGTCACAGCGGAATATCCGAGGGGCCATCCGCAGGTGGCGCAGGTCGGAATTCAAATGGCCAATTACTTAGCTAAAATGCTAAAAACCCCGGCAGATGCTCAGGAAAAGTACAAACCTTTCGTCTACAAAAACAAAGGTGTACTGGCGACCATTGGACGGAATAAGGCTGTGGCAGATTTCCCCAGGTTTTCTATCGCCGGGATAGGTGCCTGGATTATCTGGTTGTGGGTCCATTTGTTTTCATTAATTGGTGTACGGAACAAATTGCTGGTCGTTCTCAATTGGATGTGGAATTATTTTACCTATGATAGTTCGTTGCGTCTGATTATCCAACAACAAAATCGAAACGATAAGGTCGGGCTTTGAAAGTGCTTAGTGGGGAGGAGCACAATGTAGACTACGATAACTTGCGAAAAAGGAAATCCTTTTTCAATAAATTATTGATTACGCAATTTCCAAAGTATCTCGTTTAAGGAATCCATCTCTTCCTTCGTAAATCGGGAGAATTCCTCCGTATAAAATCGTGTAGTCAGATCGGTGAGTTCGTCCATTACAAAGGACCCTTTGTCTGTCAGTAATACATTGACCACTCGCTTGTCTTCTTCCGACGGCATTCGTTCGATCAACTGACGGTCTTCGAGAACCCTGATCAACCTTGACGTATTAGCCATTTTATAAACCATACTCGTCTGGATTTCTTTGATGTTTATAGCTCTGTCGGTTTTCTCATGTATTATTCGAAGAATATTAAAGAGAGGCAAGTCTAAATCAAATTGCTTTAATTGATTTGTAAGCTGATCGTTTAAATATCTGGCAGTTTTGACAATGTTGTCATGGGTCTGGTGTTCATAGCTGAGATAAGGTCGGTCAGGAATGTTTTTTTGGGAATTTTTCATCGTAAAGTAAGTTTAAAGAGGAATCAATTCGCTGACACCGGCGTAATGATTGCATTAAAAAAATATTATAATCGATAGTAAATATAATAAATTAAATATTTATCTACAAATTTATTTTAGTGCGGAGTGGGATGAAATTTCAGGATAAAATCAAAGGAAGGTTATGAAATTAAGTTGAGAATTTTCTATATGTCCGCATATTTCATAAATTTGCGATTGATCGAGCTCTACTGCATTATCGAGATTCGCTGTACAAAATATTTTTCATAGTCCCGTAGTTCAACGGATAGAATAGGAGTTTCCTAAACTCTAGATCCAGGTTCGATTCCTGGCGGGACTACTAATCAGAATTTACAATATGCCTTTCAGAACAAAACCAAATCCGGACGTGGAAGTTCTGAACTCCAAACGACTCATCGATTCTTTTCTAAAAATTGACCAATTTACGATCCGGCACCGAAAGTACGACGGTGATATGTCCCCGGCTCTTGACCGAATGGTCATCTCAAAACCCAATTCGATCGGGGTATTACTCCATCATGTAGACCGGGATTCCGTACTGCTCGTTGAGCAATTTCGGTATCCTGCGTGGGAGGGCGCTAACGGGTGGTTAGTCGAAATTGTGGCCGGAAATATGGACGCCGATGAAGATCCGGTGGATACTGTACGTCGCGAAGTCCTGGAAGAAACAGGTTATCGTATTCAGTCTTGCAGGCCCATTGGTCAGGGATTTTCGAGTCCCGGGATCAGTACCGAAAAGGTATATTTGTATTTTGCGGAAGTCGATGATAGTATGCTGGTAGACCCCGGGGGAGGAATTGAGGAGGAAGGGGAAGATATCAGAATTGTGGAATGGAAAGTAACTTCCCTGGTTGAAAAACTACGATCAAATTCCATCTCCGACCTCAAAACGCAATGTGCTTTGCAATGGTTTGTGATGAACAAAGGGTTCGTGAATTCTAAACCCAAAACCTGAAGTATTTGATAAATTCCGGGTGTTCGGTCTGCAATTATTTTGTAAAGTAGTATTATGTTGTAAATTGTGTACTTTTAAAATGCTGCCCATGAGCAATTTGAGACAAATTCATCATCTTAACCATGACTTTTGTCAATTGTGAAATTATTTGTGATATTCAATACCCATGAATGTCATCTGCAATCCTTTGGAACGTAAAAAACAATATATGAACCAACCTAACAACATCAAAAAGCCGTATGGTATTAAGGAGATAGCACGAAAAGCGAATGTTTCCATTGCTACCGTTGATCGTGTGATCCACAAAAGGGGAGGAGTCGCCCTTAAAACGAAAGAAAGGATATTGGAGATCATCAAGGAATTCGATTACCAACCCAATATTCTGGCGAGTCGGTTGAGCTCGACCAAAACATATTCTCTGGCAATTCTGATTCCAAAGGTGTCAGAAAATACTGATTTCTGGGCTGCTCCTTATCAGGGTGTCCAAAAAGCACAGAATGAAATCGGTCAGTTTGGAATTGAAATCAAAACCTATTTTTATCGCCTGAGCGTCAAATCATCCTTCACAGAACAAGCAAAATTGCTATTGGCGGATCATCCGGACGGTGTTCTTCTCGCACCTTTGTTTATCCCGGAGGCCACCGAACTATCCCAAAAACTTGCCGAAGCGGAAATTCCTTACGTATATATCGATACCTATATTCCTCATCAAAAAAACATTTCCTATATCGGGCCCCACATCTACCACAGTGGTTTTGTAGCTGGCCAATTGGCCTTGTATGGAATCAGGGAAAATGGTGGCGAAATGCTGGTCGTGAATTATACAAGCATTAGCAATGATGGTCAGCATATCAAAGAAATCGAAAGAGGGTTCGTTGATTACATCAGCAAAACCAATCCGGCTATAAAGGTCAATACGTTAAATTACCACGGGGAAGATGGGAAAACCATGGAAACGGACCTGGCGCGGTACCTGATGGAGAACCCCAATATAGAAGGGATTTTCGTCACAAATTCTCGTGTGTTTAAAATCGCAGAAGTCCTCAAGCGAGTAAAAATGCAGGATAAAATACTCATCGGTTTTGATAATATCGATCAGAATATCCAGGGCTTGAAAGATAACGTAATCGATTTCCTGATTTGTCACAAACCGGAAGAGCAAGGATATCGAGGAGTCATGAATCTATATCAAAGCATCTTGCTGACCAACAAGGTCGAAAAGATTCAATATATGCCGATCGATATCCTCACCAAGGAAAATTGCGATTTTTACAACAACTGATCATCGCAATTTGATCACATATTCAATAGATTGCCCGGACAAGGAGAAGATTGAATTTCTTCTACTTTTTCCATAAGCATTTGTTCGGTTTCCTGGTCATTTACGGTCGCAAAAACACTATCCATTTTCATCTCAAGATTTTGGTTTTCGAGACTGATTTGCCGTAAACTGTCTGCCCAATTCGCGTCCAGGATTTCCATGGAATCGACCAGTGCGTGTACGCTTGGGTCAAAATCCTTGTAGGTTTCAAATAAACGAAACAAGCTGGCGTACCGGAGATTGAGAATTTTTTCGCGTTCTTCCGAAGGCAACCAATCCGGCAGCATCGTACTCATTTTATCGATCGCAGCTGTCCAGGATTCATCCACGTACTGCGAGATTTCTTCCATCTTGCAGTTGTTAAGTTTGATGTCCTGAGCCATCATTTCGATGGGATGACTTTCATCGGATTGGCAAGATAACAGGAACAATGTTCCTAAAGTGATCAGGGCCGTCCATCGGCCTGAATAACGTAGAGTGGTTGGGATTTTCATGGTGGTTATAATTTGGAACAAATATATCACTAAAAGAAATAATATGGAAAAATTTTCCTTCCTTGTGAAAACAATCAATCCCTACGGTACTTCCTTTCTATCGTGTTCCCATTATTCTATTCCACAAAACCATAAAACGAATCCTCTCCTGGCATTTCACAGTTAATTATGAACATTACACCAGAATTTCATTGAGAACGATCGGTTCTCCTGAATCCACCTCCCGTCATTCTGATCAGACCACTGGATCCCTAATTTCCTCTCAGTGTACAGTGCTCCGCTACTTCAGGGAATTAATTTTGAATTTCCGGGCAGCCCCTAATTATATGCAAATATTTTTTCGAGTTCCGCCGCTTTTGGGAAAAGGATATTATTTTCCAAATGGATGTGCTTATGCA
>CALGAA010000231.1 GCA_937952445.1 uncultured Bacteroidota bacterium
CCAGGGCGAAAAAGAATCCGTCAGATGTGTCACGAATTTAGTGACTGGTGCACTATATAATCCCTCAACATTTTCACACACCCATTCTCTTTGTTTACTTTAATTGGGGGCTGGTATTACTGACCAGCCCATGCGGGTCAAAACTACCGTAAACGCTATGCATGAGTATAACCGGGTTTTATACCAAAATAACAGCGATTCAATGCATCATGAGATCTGGGATGGGATATGGATTTCGCTGTCGTGCAGTAGGTTCTTCAGGAATATGGTTGTTGAAATATCCTCTGATCGCTGCCAAAGCTTCCGCACACAATATCGGTTTTTCCAAAATTAACCCGACATTCGTGGTACCATTCAACCAGAAAGTTTATATCTTGACTTAACCGAAAAATTTTAGATCATATGTTTGTCAACACCGTATATCAAAATCGAAGGCGCATATTAAAGCATCGCGTTGATCAGGGCGTGATATGGTTACAAGGGAACCAGGAAGTAGGAATGAACTATCCTGGAAATCCATATCCGTTTCGACAGGACAGTAATATGCTGTATTACACGGGCATAGAAAAACCCAATACGCACTTGATCATTGACATCGATGAAGATGAGGAATATCTTATCGGAGATGACCTGACGCCGGACGAGACCATCTGGATTGGAGATTTACCGCGAATGGAGGTACATGCTGAGGAAGCAGGAATATCCAACACCCTACCAAACGAAGAATTGGGGAATATACTTAAAAAAGCAGTACTCTCAGGTCGTACCATCCATACATTGCCCACTTATCACGGGTATCAGAAAGAGAACATTCTCCAATTGACCGGAAATGCTCAAGAACCCTCCGAAGATTTGATCCGGGCCATCGTGGATCAAAGGTCTAAAAAAGAAAACCGGGAAATTATTGAAATCGAAAATGCACTCGGAACAACGGCTGAGGTTCACCGCCTGGTCCTGGAGGAAGCTATGGCCGGTCGCTCAGAACAGGAAATTTATGCGAAAGCAGTGCAGGTGGTCTTGCGCAATGGCGGTCGACTGGCTTACAACGCTATTGTCACTGTCATGGGGCAAATACTTCATATCAACACCTACGACAACCACCTTAAGGAAGGTCAAATGCTCCTCTGCGATATGGGGGCTGAAAATGCCATGCATTATGCCAGCGATATAACCAGAACATTCCCCGTCAACCGAAAATTCACCAGCCAACAAAAGGACATTTATGAGATCGTACTGCGTACGCTGGATAATTCCATCGAGCGACTTCGACCGGGGATTCAGTTCAAGGACGTGCATCTCCAGGCAGCCAAAGATATCACACAGGGATTGATCGACCTGGGATTGATGAGAGGGAATGTAGACGATATCGTGGAAGCAGGTGCTCATGCGCTGTTTTTTCCCCACGGATTGGGGCATATGCTCGGATTGGATGTTCACGACATGGAAGGATTGGGAGAAACCTACGTGGGATATAACAGTGTGACCCGACGCTCAGAACAATTCGGAACTTCCAACCTCCGTTTGGGACGAATCCTGGAAGAAGATTTTGTTATTACGGTCGAACCAGGTTTGTATTTTATCCCGAATCTGATTGAAATCTGGAAAGGCGAACAAAAATATCAGGAATTCATCCGGTATGACCGACTCAATTCGTGGATGAATTTCGGTGGGGTACGTATCGAAGATAACGTGGTGATTACAGACAAAGCGGGTAAAATTTTGGGACCACCCATCCCCAGATCCATCGAAGAAATTGAATCTGTTTAAAATGTAATGCGATGCCGAGGAGAGTTATAATTGTCGGTGCAGGTGGAATTGGAAGAGCATGTGGATTAATGCTTTTAGAACATTTAGGCGAGGATATATTATTGGGGATAGCTGATGTATCACCGGCTCAAAGCCACAGTGCAGTTGAATGGATAAATGCCGGACTTGGAAGGCCCGCCAATATTGAAATTATTTCCCTCGAAAATCAAGTCATAGGCGAATGGAATCCGGTGGGGGATATTATCCTCGATTGCACACCGGGTCGTTTTGCCCCTGAATTTGCCCGGGTGGCTTTGAGGCAAAATATGCATTACGCTAACCTCACCGAACATATTCCAGCGACCCGGGAAATATAT
>CALGAA010000232.1 GCA_937952445.1 uncultured Bacteroidota bacterium
AAGGTATAAATCTGAGTGATATTTCAATGTTTGGTGCAATTTTTCGGGACGTGCCGGACGGAGTAGACGCCCAATTTATGCAATATTCGGAAGTCCAGTTTATTTTGGCGGAGGCGGTCGAACGCGGTTATATTTCGGGGAATGTATCGGAATACTATCAGAATGGAATCCGGGCAAGCTTTGAATATTACGGAAAGCCTGTTCCGACAGGGTATTTTGAGCAGAATTCTGTGGTGCTGGATGGGAACGATCATTTGCAGAAAATCCTTACACAAAAATGGTTTTCGCTGATCGGCATAGGACACGAAGCGTGGTTCAATATCCGTCGGACCGGGATCCCCGCCTTGCAGCCCGGTCCGGATAATCTCAATGAAGATCGCTACCCGGTCAGATATTTGTACCCCGAATCCGAGCAGGCAACCAATGCAGAAAATTACCGCGATGCTGTGCGCCGGTTGGGAGGCGATGATATCAATCAAAAGGGATGGTGGGAAAAGTAAATCTATCTCATTCCCCCACGCGGTTTTGCTTCTTCGATATGACAAGAAATAACCTCGTCCTAATCATCACGAACTTAATGCCCGACGCACTATGTCTCTCCGGATTTGATCTGGTGTAACCATCCCTGCCCTTTAATTTTGGATTCCAAAATAATTGCCTAAATTTAGGCGCTTTAAACCAATAGGATCCATGAAGGCGAATGGATTATGGCCTTCATTTAAACTAATTAACAATTGAAAATGAAAAGTGTATATTATCTATTATTGAGCGTTACGGTATTGTTTACAGGATGTAACAATCAAAGCAGTACGACGGAATCGAACGACACTGCCACGCAGGAAAGTGTCAGCCAGGATGACGGATGGATCGATTTGCTGGACGAGGAGCATGCCGGATTGTGGCGGGGATTCAATGGTGAGACCTTGCCTCCGGGCTGGACTTATGCCGATGGAATGTTGTACTATGATACCGAACTTCAGCTCGAACAGGATTATACCGGTGGCAAAGATGTAGTGTATGGCGGACAGGAATTTGACTATTTTGATTTTTCGGTCGAATGGAAAATTCCCGAAGGAGGAAACAGCGGTATTTTTTATCACATCCAGGAAGGTCCCGATTATAGATCCCCTTCTGGTGTGTCCCCGGAATATCAGTTAATCGATGATGAAAAATACGCGGACATCCACGATTTAGTGGGGTATAATTCCCAGTTTGGGGCCGAGCATCCTGAATTGTTGCAGGATTGGCAGTTGACCGGCGCTGACTATGCGATGCATACGGTGGAGGTGGACAACAAAGTTCTTCATCCTACAGGTGAATGGAATACCTCACGAATCGTAGTAGCACCGGATCGGACAGAGCACTGGCTGAATGGTGTAAAACTGTTGAGCTTTGAATACGGTACCGACGATTGGCATGCGCGAAAGGAAGCCGGAAAATGGAAGACATATCCCAACTATGGAAAATTTCGCAGCGGTTTGATCGGATTTCAGGATCATGGAAGTTCGTTGTGGTTTCGTAACATTAAAATCAAACCGCTCAGCGAGTAGATTTATCGGAATTGACTTTCAATGAAATAAAAATAATCAAGCAATGAAAAGACGTAATTTTATAAAAACAACGGGTGCAGGAGCGCTGGCCAGTATGCTCCCTTTGTCACTTTCCTCTTTTAGCCCGGCTAACCAGCTTCGGGTAGCCCAGGTTGGGCTGGGAATGATGGGCGTAGCGGACCTGAAGGACATCGCCTCTCACCCCGCAGTGAAAATTGTGGCTTTGTGCGACGTAGATAGCAACAATCTCAATAAAGCAGCACGGGATTATCCCAATGCCAGGAAGTTTGAAGATTATGAGAAAATGCTGGATTCCATGGGCGACCAAATCGATGCGGTAGTTGTGTCTACACCCGATCACATCCATGCTCCGGTTTCCCTCAAAGCCATGAAGATGGACAAGCACGTATATTGTCAGAAACCTTTGACTCATTTTGTATCAGAAGCACGTGAGATGGATAAGGTTGCGAAAGAACGCAATTTGGTGACGCAGATGGGTATTCAGGTTCACTCCTTTTACGACTATATCCTGGCCACAGAATTGATTCGCGGAGGTATTATCGGCAAGGTATCGGAGGTATATGCGTGGTCACCTAAAGTTTGGGGTTACGATGGGCCTGAACCTCAGGGAAGTGATCCAGTTCCCGCGCACCTCAACTGGGATCTGTGGCAGGGACCAGTTAAAAAACGACCATACAAAGAAGGGTTTTACCACCCGAGCAACTGGCGGAAGACGCTGGATTATGGTTGTGGAACTTTGGGCGACATGGGGGTTCATATTTTCGACACGCCGTACAATGCCCTCGAACTTGGAGTACCTTTGACGGTCAAGAACAATTGCCGGCCACCCAATAATTTTGGGCACCCGGAGAAAAATGAAGTCACGTATACTTTCCCCGGTACCCGTTATACCACCAGACGACTTAAATGGGTATGGTACGACGGTGAAGGAGCTCCGAAGCTTCATAAAAAACTGAGATTGCCCAACAATGAGACATTGCCTGAGCAGGGGGCGATGTTTATCGGCCAAAACGGCCGGCGCTTGTTGCTTCCGCACTTTATGGAACTGCCAAGATTAATTGTTAAGGGGGAATACAAGCCGTTGGAAATTGAAAAATACGATCCTCAGGGCAAACTTGGTGAGCCCGTGCGGGACTACGCGGGAGAATCTCCGAAGCATTATCACCAGTTTGTCGATGCCTGTTTGGGGAAAGACCAATGCAGTGCGCCTTTTTCATATGCATCTAAGCTTACGGAAGTTATCTTATTGGGTGTAATCGCTGCTCGTTTTCCGGGTAAGAAATTGCACTGGGATGGGGATAATGCCCGATTTAAGGAGGAAGAAGCGAATAAGTACATTGCCAGCCTTTAATTTCGTCGAATATGGATGGTGGATTGGATGAAATGGCGGTTGAAATTAAATACCCTGTCCTTGCCAGGGCAGTGGAACACACATTAGGACAGGCTCTTCCCGCATCGGTTCTGGCCAATATGGAAAAATTGGCTTTTGAGAAATCGTTCGATAAGAAGGATTTTTTTGTCGAACCGGGAAGAGCTTGTAATTACCAGTATTTTGTCCTGGAAGGAGCCTGCTATTCTTATTACGTTAATGAGAAGGGAGATAAAAATGCCCTTCAATTTGCCACGGAGAGTTATTGGATCACCGATGCAGCGAGTTATTTTTTAAATAATCCGGCCGTATCGACCATCGAAACCCTCGAACCGACCCGTGTGTTGATGTTAAGTAAGCAAAACTTTCAGAAATTGGTCGATTCGGATCCTATATGGGACCGATATTTTAGGGTTTTGATGCAGAAATCCCTGGCTCATTTGCACCTCAGGATTGCCAAAACCAACAGTGAAGAAGCCAAAGTCCGGTACCTGGAATTTTCTGAAAAATATCCTCATTTCATTCAACGCATTCCTCAGTATTTGATCGCATCCTACCTCGGCATCCGACCCCAGTCTCTGAGCCGCATAAGAAAGGAACTGGCAGGCTATGGTTGATCCCTTCCCACGATGGGTTTTTGTCATCCAGGCAACCCTCGTCCCCGGGTATTCCCGGTCCCGTAACGCCCTGCTTTCTCTTCTGATCTTCTTTCTATTATTTCAACTGCTTAATCCTGCTAATACCTGACCCCTAATCGTTTATACGTTTCTCTCAAAGCAGAATAATCATCCGTAATCACCAACAGCATATCACCTACATAGAGGGGTGTTGAGCTGTTGGGGACAAAATATTTTCCATCGCGTTTGACCATTACCACGATAGTTTTTTCGGGGAGTGCCAGATCAATAAGGTGATTGCCATTGAGAAGCGAGTTTTCGGTCAGTCGGATTTCGGAGGTTACCGATTTAATTTCATCAGAAAATTCCACATCAAAATTTTGCAGTTCCCTGCCCTGATCATCGGGGGGTTCATCCAAATCGAGCCACTTTGCAACTTTGGAGAGGGTGGTCCCCTGAACTACCAACGAAACCAATGTGCAAAAGAAAACGATGTTAAACATCAACCGGGCGTTGGGGATATCACTTGCCAGTACCATGATGGCAAATATGATGGGTACAGCCCCCCTGAGACCAACCCACGAAATAAAAGTCTTATCGGCGACACTCATTTTGGGAAAAGGCAATAGACACAGAAAAACGCTTAATGGCCGGCTGATAAATATCATGATGAAACTAATGATCAGACCCGGAACAATAATCGGAACCAATTCTGACGGATTGATCAATAACCCAAGGGTCAGGAACATGAGCAATTGGCTCATCCAGGCCATCCCATCAAAGAAATTGAGAGCGGTACGCTTGTGAACAAACCGGGAATTCCCGATAACCAATCCCCCCACATAAACCGCCAGATAACCGTTCCCATTGAGGAAATAGGTGCCGGAAAATATAAATATGCAAAAGGTGAAAACCAGGATCGGATACAGGGATTTGTTTTCCAATCGGATGATATTTATAACATACACGGCCAGTTTCCCCAGCAGAAAACCAGCTATCCCGCCGATGATCAATTGCATCACGAGAGCCTGGGAAGCAAGTAAATAATTCGGTTGAGTATCAGCGCCCACCATTTCAATAAGTGTAATGGTCAGGACATAAGCCATGGGGTCGTTACTTCCGCTTTCAAGCTCAAGCATCGGTTTGAGGTTGTTCTTGAGTTTTAACCCTTTGGATCTCAAAATGGAAAAAACGGAGGCCGAGTCAGTTGATGACATGGTTGCAGCCAGTAAAAGCGAGGATAATAAACCAATTGAAGCCGATTGAACGGTCATTCCCAAAATGTACCAAATGGCCAACCCGGTAAAAATGGCGGTTAATAAAACCCCTACAGTAGCCAGAATGACCCCCTGGGGCAATACCGGTTTGATGTCATCCAATTTTGTATCCATCCCACCCGAAAACAAAATAATGCAGAGTGCTATGGAGCTGATAGCCTGGGCCAATTGGATGTTTTGGAATTCAATCCCCACGCCATCGCTTCCGAATATCATTCCTACCCCTAAAAACAAGAGCAAGACCGGAACTCCAAAGCGATAGCCTGCCTTTCCAACCAATATGCTGAGAAAGAATAGCAAAGAAAGGGTGAGCAGAATCAATTCAATGGATAACCCCATGCGCTATTTAATTATCATATCTGTTTGATTGCAAATATCTCCATATTTAAGCTCAAAGATAAGAAGTTCAATCTTTTTTTCTTTAGGGGGGTGGATTCGTCCGGATACATAAATGTTTATAGAAATCCATTTTGTTCCAAATCAATGGCATATCCAGGAGAATAAAAATACTCCATAATTATTTGATTTACAAAGCTATTAATTGAGAGAGGTTATCTGTAATGGATATAAGATCTTGGGATAGCGTACACCGCCGGGAATGATAGTGTACCAGACACCAAATTAGTGCCCCTTCTGACGGATTTTTATCCGCCCTTTCATCATCTAAAGCATTGTGTATCATCGGATATCCGCGGTTGAACTTCTTCGATATGACAAGAATAGCCTTGTCATAGGCATCCCGAACTTAATGCCCCGCGCATCAGGGAGCTTTAGATGAAGGACATTTAATGAAATAAGAATACGGAGATCTGTACCCTTTTGCGGCTATCCCGGGGGCGTCCTCTTAATTCGAAACCTCGTTTTCAGGTGCTTAAGAGCAAGTAAATAGTGCTTAATATATGATACAAAGCAGTATGGGAGCGTGTTCGAGCTGTTCTCAGGTTTGAAACATCAGCATATTCCGGATCCATATGTTCCTCCTTAAATAAGGGGGGCACAATCCATCAACAATCCATTTTATTAACCTATGTGAACGGCTCGTCTATTCTTGTGTCGGATATTTGTAATCAAATTATAAAATAAATAAAATATGAAATCACTATTGAAAGTATCACCAGCTTCTAATCAAGTTGACCTGGGAATATTGGTTGCGCGGGTGGGCGTATCTGTTCTTATGTTTACACATGGAATTCCCAAAATCGGCCGCTTATTCCAGGATGAAGTGACTTTTTTGGATTTTATGGGCCTGGGACCTGAAGTAAGTCTTACGCTGGCCATCCTGGCTGAGGTCCTTTGTTCTATTCTTGTTCTTCTGGGGTTAGCCACAAGATTTGCAGTGATTCCATTGATTATAACTATGCTCACCGCCTTGATTATGGTCCACGGATCTGATCCATTTCCCATTCAGGAGAAATTATTGCTTTACATTTTGATGTATGTAGTGCTTATGATTACCGGAAGTGGCCGATATTCTATGGATCAAAAATACTTTTCCTCCCAGCAATAGTGCTTTATTAACATAGGTGAATGGAGGGGTAAATAAGAAGACGTAATTTTACAATATTAATTAACAATAAAAATTTATAAAAATGAGCAATCAAAAAACTAAATGGGTATTGGACCCTACGCACAGTGAACTCACCTTTCGAGTTAAACACCTGATGATTTCCAACGTGAAAGGAGAGTTTCGAAAATTTGAGGCAGCCGTTTTAAGCGATGGTGACGATTTTAGCAATGCAGAGGTTTCTGCAGTGATCGACGCTTCTTCGATCGATACCAACAACAATGATCGTGACAATCACTTGCGAAGCGATGATTTCTTTGGTGCAGACGACCACCCCCAACTAACCTTTAAAAGTACAGAACTCAACAAACTGGATGAAGACAATTACCAGTTGAAAGGTTTACTCCAAATCAAAGGAGTTGAAAATGAAGTCATTCTGGATGTTGATTATGGTGGGATGATGAAAGATCCTTATGGCAATAAGAAAGCTGGTTTTACGGTCTCTGGCAAAATAAATCGAAAAGATTGGGGGTTAAATTGGAATACCGCCCTTGAAACTGGTGGTGTCCTGGTCAGCGATGAAGTGCGGATAAACGCTGAGATTCAGCTCGTTCAGGAGCAATAATTATGCCCTGGAAAAGAGAATCCGGTTCTGAAGAAGTAAATTATGACGCGATAAACCTGGCCCTGTAGGGGAACGCCTTCCGGGTCGGGTTCGTGTCCATTCCGGAATCTTTTAAATCCAATTATCATGAAACATCATAATGGCATCCATCACATCACCGCATTGGCTGGGGGTGCTCAGCGAAACGCTGATTTTTATGTCAATAAACTTGGAATGCGCCTGGTTAAAAAATCAGTAAACCAGGATGACCCCGGAACCTACCATTTGTTCTATGGCAACGGGACCGGTGACCCGGGTTCGGGCCTCACGTTTTTTCCCTGGCCCAATGCCGTACAAGGAAAACCCGGGGTGGGGGAGGCAGTGTCTGTAGCCCTGGCCGTCCCTTCGGACTCCATCGATTATTGGGCGGAGCGACTGTCGGAACTCGGTATTGATTTCGACGGGCCTTTTCAACGGTTTGGGCGCCAGGTATGGCAGTTTCAGGATCCTGATCTCATGAAATTGGAATTTGTTTTCGATCCCACCGTTGACGATCTCCCGACCTGGACAGGTGGGAATGTCCCGGCTGAATACGGCATCCGGGGTTTTTGGGGAACAACACTTCTACTGGAGGAAACAGAATCGACAGCACGGATTTTGACTGAAGTCTTTGGTTTTGAACGGAGCGATGAACACGAAAGTCAGGAATTGTATACAACCGATGCTCCCATTGGAGGAGCTGTAATTCTCCAAAAAGGTCAACGCAAACCATCATCCAACGGTCGAGGTATTATTCATCACGTCGCTTTTCGGGCCAAGGACGATGATGAACTGGGTTTGTTTCGGGATAAAGTCATCGATATGGGTCTCCGTCCCACTGATTACATCGATCGGCATTGGTTTCACTCGGTTTATTTCCGAACACCCGGGGGCGTCTTATTTGAAATTGCCACCGATGGTCCCGGTTATGATGTAGACGAAGATCCAAATGCTTTGGGTCAAAAATTAATATTGCCCCCCTGGCTGGAATCCAGGCGGGAATGGATCGAATCCAGGTTGCCGGTTATTGAGGTGGGGTAATTTATTATCATAAGGGATTTTACTGAATCGGATCGCGGAGGCCATATTTAGTATTCCACAGGACCACACTGCAGTACTTTCTTCGATATTGAAAACCATTTAAATCAATAAACGATGCATAAAAGAGAATTAGTAATGGGAGGTGCTCCCCTTGCAGATGCTGAAAAGGTATTGATCATGCTACATGGCCGCGGATCAACTGCGCAGAACATCCTCCGGGTGGCCGATGGGTTGAATGTGCAGGATTTTGCGTTGATAGCCCCTCAGGCGACCAACAATACATGGTATCCGTATTCCTTTCTGGTTCCACAGAAGCAAAACCAACCCTGGCTGGACTCAGCGCTTGATTTGTTAAAATCACTCACGGATGAAATGATCGAAAAAGGCATTCTATCTGAGAACATATATTTCATTGGATTTTCCCAGGGAGCCTGTCTGACACTGGAATTTACTGCCCGTAATCCCCGTCACTACGGTGGGATAGTGGCTCTCACGGGCGGATTGATCGGAGATGAGGTCAGTGCAGATCGTTATTTGGGGGATTTTGAGAATACCCGGATATTTATCAGTTCTGGCGATCCGGATCCGCATATCCCCGTCGAACGAATTTCTGAAAGCGAAGAGATTCTGACCGGCATGAACGCCAACGTCCGTACCATCATATACGACCAAAGGCCGCACATTATTTCCAACGACGAAATTCAAAAGGTCAACGAATTTATTTTTTCCCCTTGAGGATGACCCGTCCCAGACGAGTCCGCGACGGTTTACACTGCCGATGGACTCAACTTCCTGATGGCCTCGAATAGGTCAGGGTAAATATTTTCGTGCCCGATCAGATTCAGAATTCCTGCATCTTCCAATTCATTTCTCACTTGTTCACTATCCAGTCCTGTCAGGATAACCTTCATTTTGCGTTTTTGAACGTGTTCGATGAGGGAACGGAAACTACTCAGGCCCGTGGCATCGATGACCGGAACGTTTCGCATTCGGATTATGAAAAATTCCGTCCGTTTATCCATGAACTTTAACCCTTCCCGGATTTTGTACGCTGCTCCGAAAAACATAGGACCAGATATTTCGAAAACACTTGTATGGGCTGGCAACTCAAGATTCTCCCGTTCGAGTTCGATTTCCAATTCCTGATCTTTGCGATTATCATGGGAAATATTTACCGAGCTGCTTTTGATCATTTTCCAGATGAAGGTAAAAGCCGCCACGATGACTCCCACTTCAATCGCAATGGTGAGGCTAAATAAAACGGTGAGGAAAAAGGTGGTGAGCATCACGATTACATCCCCTCGAGGGCCCTTTAAAATACTGATGAAATTTTTGTATTCGCTCATATTGTAAGCGATGATCACCAACACCCCCGCAAGGCATGAAAGGGGGATATAAGAGGCCCACTGCCCCAGAAAGATTAATATAAAGAGCAATACAATAGCGTGGATCATGCCGGCCACGGGAGTGCGACCGTTGTTCTTGACGTTCGTAGCCGTACGGGCCAAAGCGCCGGTAGCTGGAATTCCCCCCACAAGGGCGGAACCGATATTGCCGATCCCCTGTGCGATCAACTCCGTATTGGACCGGTGATTACCTCCGATCATCCCATCTGCGACTACGCAAGAGAGCAACGATTCAATCGCGCCCAGTATCGCGATGGTAAACGCCGGTTGGATGAGCTCCTGGATGGTTTTGAGATTGAGGTTGGGGATCTTAGGGGTGGGAAAGGAGGAGGAGATTTCCCCAAATCGGCTCCCAATGGTTTCGACAGGAAGGTTGAAATACTGAACGACTACCGTGGTCAGTAAAATGGCCACCAGGGATCCCGGGACCCTTTTGGAGTATCTGGGGAAAAGCAGAATGATAAATATCGTCCCCAGGGCAACCGCTGTAGCCTGCCAGTTGATGGTGTGGAAATTTTCAATAAAGGCCTGCCATTTGTCAACAAAATCAGCTGGGACGTCTCCCATTTCCAATCCAAAAAAATCTTTGATCTGCGATGAAAATATGATCACGGCAATTCCGCTTGTAAAGCCGATAATCAGGGAATATGGAATATAGCGTATGACGTTCCCCAGTCGGGCTACACCCATGAGGATCAGGAAAAAACCTGCCAGGAGGGTGGAGATAATGAGTCCGTCGATCCCAAATTCCTGGACAATTCCATACACAATAACGATAAATGCGCCCGTTGGGCCTCCGATTTGTACCCGACTGCCGCCCAGAGCAGAGATCAGGAACCCGGCGACCACGGCGGTAATTACACCTTTCTCAGGTGGTACCCCGCTGGCGATCGCAAAGGCGATGGCGAGTGGGAGGGCTACGATGCCCACCACCAGTCCGGCAATGGCATCTTTACTGAATTTTGACCAGGAATAATCCTGGAGTACATCGATTATTTTGGGTCTGAAGATTGGATTCATAGTGGTTTATTGTGGTTGGTACACCCCGTCAAAATTTGCCCGGTCAATATAAGAAAGATCATACAAACTTTCGTTCATTTTAATACTGCGCAAATCCTGATTGATTCTTATTTATCTTAACCTATGTGAACGGACCGGCTAAAAGCCGTGCCTATATTTGTAGTATTAAATTAATATTACAGAATAACCTTTAAAATCAAATTACTATGAAAACGACCAAATTATTTTTATCCATTACATTAACTTTTATTCTCGGAGTATTCAGTTACGGCCAGGATACGTGGAAGGTGGACCCTTATCACACCAAAATCACCTTTACGACCGTGCACAACACCATCGCGGACGTGGCCGGACTCTTCAATGAGTTTGATGCTACAATCAAGTCTTCGAAGCCGGATTTTAGTGATGCATCATTTGAAGTCGAGATCAACGTAGCTTCTATCGACACGGAAGTGAAAATGCGGGATGATCACCTGCGAAGTGCGGACTTTTTTGAGGTGGAGACGTATCCCAAAATGACGTTTAAAAGCACAGGTATTAGAAAAGGCGACGGCCAAAACCGGTATAAACTTACAGGGGATTTGACCATTAAAGGGATTACCAGGCCCATTACGCTTGATTTGTGGTACCGGGGTACGATCCAAAACGATGAAGGCAAAAGCATAGCAGGATTCCAGGCACTTGGTACGCTCAACCGAGCTGATTACAATGTGGGAAATGATTTTCCGGCTTCCTTGATCAGTAAAGAGGTGCAGCTCAAAGTGGATGGAGAATTCATCAAAGAATAATCGCTTATGAGGAACGGAGGCTAAGATCCTCTTGAAATGTATATTCGTCCAGATCAAAAATCAACCCGAGCCCGTGGCACGGGTTGATTTTTTTTATAATGTTACCTCGATTTGAATAGGTTTCCGATTGTTCTTGAATTCAGGTCACGAGAAGGAGCAATCTGTGTATCAGACCCAGACAGAGATGTTCTAATACCATCGTCCTTACAGGACTCAACAAAATTGCTAATACCCGTTCGATGGGTTGAAACCCATCGCTGGCATGCCATCTTCCTTTCAGGACTCTTCCCTACACCTGGGGAATTCATCAAAGAATATGCCCTTGTAAGATACGGAGGCTAAGATCCTCCTGAAATGTATATTCGTCCAGATCAAAAATCAACCCGAGTCCTTGGCCCGGGTTGATTCTTTTATAAGGTTGCCTCGATTTGAATAAGTTTCCGATTGTTGTGCAATTCAAGCCATGAAGTGGAGTGTCAGTGTATCGTACTGATACTTAGAAGTTATGATACCATCGTCCTTTCAGGACTCCACAGAACTACTGATACCCGTTCGATGGGTTGAAACCCATCGCTGGCCTACCATCGTCCTTTCAGGACTCTTACATACACCATTATCCCAATAACCACAATCCCGA
>CALGAA010000233.1 GCA_937952445.1 uncultured Bacteroidota bacterium
CACCACAGCATGGAGCTCCGGACCATCCACCTTCGTGGTCCACAAAATAGACAGGGAAATCCCCATCGGCACGATCAACCACAACGCCCATTTTCCCATAGCCTGCCATCGCCACAATTCCCGTCCGAATCCGTGTCGGCGAACCATCTGAAAAAACAGGTAGTTGAGAATCAATATCCACATCGTTCCGCCCAGAGTCCCCGTGTATTCGTACCACTGCGCCAACGAAGGCCACGAAGCCAGCGCATTCCCCAGGTTGAGCCAGGGCCAGGACAGCTGCCAGCGGAGGTGAAAAAATTCAAAGGTCAGCCACCCGGCGATAAACAACGTTCCGAAATACCAGTCGATCCGGGCATTTTTGTGGATCCAGCTGATCCAGTACACCACCAGTACCATGAGTCCGGTATTGATCAACATCCCTGCAATGCCAGGCAAAAATGCCGTATTCGTGATCCAAAACGTCGTCCCGATGTTCCAGAGGAGAAAAAAATTGAATAATCCGTATAGAAACCGGCCTTTTCTGATGCTGCCCGAATAATATTGATGCTCCAGCCAAAACACCGGAACAAAGGCAAAAAACATCAACGGCAGAAGGGGTGAAGGCGGAAAGCCGACACTCGCTACTACCCCACCAATCGTAGAAAGAATAAATACCTGGAAATTTTTCCGAAATCCGGACCGCATCGCAACCAGGGCTGAAAAAGCCATCCAGGTTCCGATTAAGAGGGCCAGGGTTTCGTGATTCCACAACGGCCTTTGGAAGATCAGATATCCCGAAATGCCCGCAATAAGCAATCCCACGATGAGCGCCCCCACCGCATATTTTTTAATCTCTGAATCCGTCCATTTCATATTTATCATCTCACGGTACTCCCCGGCTCTATATCGCTGGCCGGAGTCACAAAGGCCAATTGACCCTCCGCATTCTCCGCCATCAGAATCATGCCTTGCGACATCACACCCCGGAGTTTTCGCGGAGCGAGATTACTGACGTACACCACGCGCTGGCCAATGATGGATTCGGGGTCGTATTGTTCGGCGATTCCGGAGACCACGGTGCGCGTTTCCGAGCCGACATCCAGGGTTATTTGCAACAGCTTATCCGCTTTTTTGACCTTACTCGCTTCCGTAATCCGGGCGACCCGCAGATCCAGTTTTTGGAAATCGTCAAATACGATTTCGGGTTTGAACTCCGGAAAAGAAGAAACCGGATCCCCCTCGTCGGTTTCCGGGTCATCGACCTTGACGCCCGACCGTTCCTCCAGTTTTCGGATCTGCGCCTCCACCACATCGTCCTCGATCCGGGAGAACAAATGGCTCGCTTCCCCGATTTGATGTCCCACCGGAATCATCGGTTCACCCTCCGCCAACAATCCCATCATCTCCAGCAGTTCGCCATCCCCTTTCAATTCCGGCAGCCGGAGTATTTCCCGCAGTTTGGCCGAGGTAAATGGCAGGAACGGATACAAGATCACGCTCAGCGCGGTAGCGTATTGCAGGCAGCAATTCATCACCACCTTCACCGTTTCTTCGTCCTCCCTGATCAATTTCCAGGGCTCATTGAGCTGGAGTACGCTGTTGCCCGCTGAGGAAATTTCCATCAGCACCCGCAGAGCCGACCGAAATTCAAACCGCCGAATATAGGAACAAAAGAGGTCCAGCCGGTCAAACAAATCGAGCATTTCAGAATCATGCCACACCGGCATATCCTCCTGACCGCTGCCGTTGAATTCCAGATCCGGATCAAAATCAGGCACCTGCCCATCGTAGTATTTGTTCGTCAGAACCACCACCCGATTGATAAAATTCCCCAGGTTGTTGACCAGCTCGTTGTTGTTGGCCTCCTGCCAGCCTTTCCAGGTAAATTCCGAATCCTTCTGCTCGGGCATATTTTTGGTCAAAACATACCGCAACACGTCTTCTTTTCCGGGGAAGTCATCCAGGTATTCGTGCACCCAGACAGCCCAACCTTTGGACGTCGAAAGTTTTTTGCCTTCGAGGTTCAAAAACTGGTTCGCCGGCACATTCCGGGGCAGGATAAAATCGCCATGCGTGCGTAGGATCGCCGGAAAAATCAGGCAGTGAAATACGATGTTGTCCTTCCCGATAAAATGGATCAGTTCGGTCTCCTCGTCTTTCCAGTATAGCTCCCAGTCGGCATCATTATCCAACGCCCACTGCCGGGTAGCTGAAATATACCCGATGGGGGCATCCATCCATACGTACAGTTTTTTCCCTTCCGCACCGGGAATTT
>CALGAA010000234.1 GCA_937952445.1 uncultured Bacteroidota bacterium
GTCGGGCGAATCGTGGTTTCCGGCGATAACCACCACGGGTCTTTCCCCTTCGCATGCAAGTTTTTTCAACGTCGAGTAGAACAACTCCGTGGCATCGGTGGACGGATGGAATTGATCGTAGAGATCCCCGGCCACCAGGACGGCATCCGGTTTTTCCCGCTCAGCGAGTTCCACCAGTTCTTCCAGTACGGCGATCTGCTCCTCCAGCCGGCTATAGGGTCCCAGTTTTTTCCCAAGATGCCAATCCGCTGTATGCAATAGTTTGAGCATGTGTCTCTTTTTTGAGTATTTAAGCCATTGAATATAGAATAGTTCGCGGATCAATCCTAAATTAATGCCAATAATTCACGATCCTCTCGCCCCTGGATCAACGTGGATTTTATCAGAATTTTGTCTTGCGAAATATTTTCGTGTTTTTTATTCAAAAAAAGGGTATATTAACCAAATAATCACCGGCAAAACACCTCAAATGGTTATCATTTACATCATATTGGGATTAGCCTTACTCCTCTTTGTCTTGAGCAGTATCAGCCCAAAAACTTATCAGGCAGAACGCTCGATCAGGATCAACAGACCACTCGAAGAAGTATATCAATTCGTCAGCCTACTGCGCAACCAGGATTTGTGGGCGAAATGGAATACGATGGATCCCCACATGAAAAAAACCTATCAGGGAGAAGATGGAAAAATTGGATTCAGGAGCATCTGGGAGAGTGATAACAAACAAGTTGGCGCTGGCCAGCAGACCATCACGGTGTTGGATGAAAACGATGCCGTTTATACAAAATTGGAATTTTTCCGGCCATTCAAGTCCGAATCGGATGCCTACATCAAAACCAGACAGGTGGACGAATCTACGACCGATGTATTCTGGGGGTTTACCGGAGAAATGAGAACTCCGATGAACGTGATGCTGCTGTTTATGAATATGGATAAAATGATCGGAAAGGATTTTGAAGAAGGATTGGTAAAGCTGAAGGAGGTACTGGAATCAAGGTCCGATGAGCAGGTTGAGATACCATCCACGTGATTTCTACAAAGTTTTTCAACGAATTGAATAAGGTCTACTCAGAAATTCAGAAAGGAATTTCAGTAGATCTGTGAAATTAACCTGATCAATCATGTGGAACGCTGCTGATATTTTTTATAAATTGGTAGAACGCTGTATGTGGTTGTCCTGAATGGAACCTGGAGTTTTAATATCAAGGCTGTGTCTGATCGATATATGATCCACAGAAGAGTGGGCTTCCAGTCAATTTAAAAAACACATATAAATCTGTGGTAAAAGCTTCTTATTACACTTTCGGATAAACCATATAGTATTTAGTCGTCAGATGCCGGGTGTCTCCGAGGTCCGACACTTCCTCGAACGATCTGGTGTTTCCATCTTTCATCAAAAACTGGATTTGATTGGGTTTCCAGTCATAGAACCGGGTGGTTTGCGTACCCGAATAGATCAATTCCCGGGCGGTTGATTCATTGATATCCAATTTTTGCTGAATCCGTGCCAGAATTCGATCTGGCTCATCTGCCGGGAACGGCTTCGTACTGAGTTGGCTGCGAAACAAATTCCGATGAAGGATCCCTTCACTCAGATAGGAAAGCAAGGGATCCTCAAAAACCGAATGGTTCTTCAGTGCCTGTATCACATCGCTATCATCCAGGGTCAGAAACAGCTCCAGGGAATCATCACCCGAAAGCAATCGGTGAAAATTGTGGGCACAATGGGGCAATCCATGTTGAAGAATCAATTTTTTCATCCGGATCACCGCAGAAATCATCATTTTCTCGACAGCCAAAACGGTTTTGTGCATATAGACCTGCCAGTACATAATTTTCCGTGCCATCAGAAATTTTTCGATCGAATACAATCCTTTTTCTTCGATCACCAACTCATCATTCACCACATTCATCATCTTGATGATCCGGTTTGTTCCAATCTTCCCCTCCACCACACCGGTATAAAAGCTATCCCGGCCCAGGTAGTCCAACCGGTCCACATCCAGTTCGCCCGAAACCAACTGGTGCAAAAAGTGCCGGGGATATTCCCCGGTAAAGATTTGGATCGCCAGATCCAGAGCTCCCTCAAACTTTTCATTGAGGCGTTTCATAATTTCCAAAGACAATTCTTCGTGCGAAACTTTAATTAATTGTCCTTCCAGTGCGTGCGAAAAAGGCCCATGTCCAATGTCGTGCAGCAAGATGGCCATGCAGGCAGCACTGGCCTCCTCGTCTGAAATTTCCACGCCTTTTCCTCTCAGCAGTCCGATGGATTGCCACATCAGATGCATGGCACCGAGAGCATGATGAAATCGTGTATGCGTAGCCCCGGGGTAGGTAAGCTGGGTCAGCCCCACCTGAGTGATCCGCCGAAGTCGCTGAAACCACGAATCTTCCATCAAATCGAACAGAATCTCGTAAGGGATGTTAATAAAGCCGTAAATGGGGTCGTTTATGATCTTCTTTTTGTTCATTGACCGAACATTTTGAAATATAAAATTTAAACATAGCGTTTTTCGTAAACAGAGTTAAAGCTCATATGTCTTTTCAAAAGAAACTGCAGAAAATTTTGAAACACCACCGATCAAAATTTTTTACAATCTTTATAGCCATAACAACGAAATAAAACCCCGATTTGGACGCATGTATATTTACAATTACAATTATACAACCATAATATCGAAGCACTAAAAACGAAAACGAATTTATGCCAAACGAAATACGACTACTTTGGGCCGATGATGAAATTGACCTGCTTAAGCCCCAATTGATGTTTCTCGAAAAGAAAGGATACGAGGTAATCACCGTCTCAAACGGACACGATGCCATCGAGGAGGTTTCGGAAAACCCTTCTTTTGATTGCATTTTTCTGGACGAATCCATGCCGGGGCTCACCGGACTGGAAACCCTGGATGAAATCCGCCAAATTGACAAGAATGTACCTGTGGTGATGATCACCAAAAATGAGGCTGAAACCCTTATGGACCAGGCCATTGGATCTGAAATTTCCGACTTTCTTCTCAAGCCGGTCAATCCAAATCAGATCCTGCTCAGCCTCAAAAAAATCCTGGATAACCGCCGCCTGGTCAGGGAAAAAACGGTCCAGGACTATCAGGTGGAATTCCGGAAAATCCTCATGGAAATCAACTCCAACCTCAATGCCAGCGAATGGGTCAGTATTTACCAAAAAATCATCAACTGGGAGCTCCGGCTCAGCGATTCGCAAAGTGATCAGATGCAGGATATCCTCACGATGCAAAAAAGTGAGGCCAACACCGAATTTTCCAAATACATCATCAAAAATTATATGCGGTGGATGGAAGGTGAAGACGCCCCTGTGATGTCGCACAATCTACTCAAGGAAAAATTGTTTCCCCGGATGGATAAAAACCGACCTACCATCCTGTTGCTATTGGACAATCTCCGCTATGACCAATGGATGGTTCTTGAATCGATATTCAACGAAAGCTTCCGAAAAGAAGATGAGGATTATTTTTACAGTATCCTACCCACCGCTACCCAGTACAGCCGAAACGCTATTTTCGCCGGTATGATGCCCGCTGATATCGCCAGACACTTCCCTCAGGAATGGAGAAATGACAACGAAGAAGGTGGTAAAAACCTTTACGAAGAGTTTTTTTTGGAGAACCTGATCAACCGGACATTTCAGAAAAGCATCAAATGGGAATACACCAAAATTTCCAACGCTTATCAGGCAGGGGAAATGGAATCCAAAGCGCTCAATTATCTCAATAACGATCTGACCGTCATCGTATACAATTTCATCGACATGATGTCCCACGCCCGGACAGAAATGGAAATGCTTAAGGAATTGGCCGGAGATGAACGGGCCTATCGGTCGTTGACGCGGTCGTGGTTCCTGCATTCCTCACTTTGGAATACGCTCCAAAAATTAGCTGAACACGATATTCAATTGTTCGTGACAACCGATCACGGCACCATCCGGGTCAGTGATCCATCCAAGGTGGTCGGCGACCGGGAAACCACCACAAATTTACGTTACAAAGTAGGCCGCAATCTCAAATACAACGAAAAGGACGTTTTGGAAGTCAAAAACCCTGACGATGCGCATTTGCCCCGGCCCAATGTGAGCTCAACTTATATTTTCGCAAAAGAAGACAAATTCTTCCTCTACCCCAATAATTATAATTATTACAACAACTACTATAAAAACACATTCCAGCACGGCGGGATTAGCCTGGAAGAAATGATTTGTCCATTCGTCTACATGACATCCAAATGATTCAAACCGATTAATATGCAATTCAGGGAAAATTAGTATATTGTAGTTTAATTATTTTGTTCCCGGGGACGGGTATACGATCATGAAAATTTAAAAACACTACTTATGAAAACTTCCCTTTATGCCATTTCGACTCTGATGCTTACCCTGTTCGTTTTCGGTTGCAATAACAGCAGTAATTCATCTGCCGAAAATGAGGAGACCACGATGGAAACTGAGGTTGCAGAGCCATCTGTGACGTTGGTGTGGAAAACCGACACTTTATTTTCGGATTCCGAATCCACCCTGTATCACGAAGGAACGAACACGATTTATGTGTCTTGTGGAAACAACTCCACTGAAAAAGACGGGGATGGGTACATTGCTACCCTTAATCCGGATGGTTCGGTCCAGCAATTGGATTGGGTCACCGGACTTCATGCACCAAAAGGAATGGCTGTTGTGGACAACAGTCTCTTCGTGTCGGACATTGACGAAATGGTCGAAATCGATTTGTCATCCGGCGAAATTCTAAACAAATACCCGGTAGAAGGTGCTCAATTCTTAAACGATGTAGCCACGGATGGGTCGATCGTTTACTTTTCTGATATGCGGGCCAATAAAGTGTATTCCCTGTCGGATGGTGAATACGAACTGGTGGCTGAAAATGTGCCGAGCATCAATGGATTGGAATCGCACAACGGCACCTTATACGGACTCAATAGTGAAGGTCTGATCAAGTTTGACAACGCGGGGGGATACGAGATTTTGACCGATGAAGTCAAGGGGGGCGATGGTCTGGTCATTTTGGACGATGATACTTTCATCGCCAGCCGATGGGCCGGACAAATCTACTTTATCGATGGTGATCAGGTCACTTTGTTGGTAGATACAGAACCAGAACAATCCAATACCGCTGATATCGGTTATATCCCAGATCAGGAGCTGATCCTTGTGCCGACTTTTAAGAAAAATGAAGTCGCTGCGTATCAATTAGAAATAGGTCGATAGAGTGAGGGGCTAACAATTAACAACAGGGATCGGTAAGTCTCTGCCTCAACGCGCCATTGATGGAAAATAACAAGGTCGGGTACCGATGAAGGCTGCGTTGAGAATATCAGGGTAATTCCCCTCTGTTGGTTTGTTCGTGTTTATGGGCTTACCAATCTCCCTGTGCCCCGGAAGGTATCGGTACTTCGGCAGCTGAGCAATGCCGTGATTTTTATAGGGATCGGCAAACCCGGCCTCTTATATTACAGATACCTTTCAATGATGTTTTAATTTAGAACCAAAGATTTTTATTACCCAATAACAAGGGATTGCCGAGCCCGCATATGTACTCAAAATCCGGGCTCGGTCGTGTTATAAGGGATCGGTAAGCCCGGCCTCTTAAATTACATTTACCTTTCAATGATATTTTAATTTTAGAACCAAAGATTTTTATTACCCAATAACAAGGGATTGCCGAGCCCGCATAT
>CALGAA010000235.1 GCA_937952445.1 uncultured Bacteroidota bacterium
TGGGCGGAGTTCGGTTGATCTCGTCGGCCAGAACAATGTTGGAAAATATGGGACCTTTGTTAAACTGGAATTGCCGGTTTTCACCTAAAATTTCAGAGCCGGTGATATCGGACGGCATCAGATCCGGAGTAAATTGGATCCGCTTGAATTCGAGATCGAGGACGTTGGCGATGGTACTGACCAACAAGGTTTTGGCCAGGCCTGGTACGCCCACTAACAAACTGTGACCGTTACTAAACAAGGAAATGATGACGGTTTCCACCACCTTATCCTGCCCGACGATAACCTTCCCAATCTCGCTGCGCAGCCGGGTATATTTTGCGGCCAATTCATCAACTGCTTCCTTTCCAGATAGTGTTTTTGGTTCCTGCATATAGTGTGTTGTTTAGAGTCGCCCTGGGAAAAGAACGAATATACAAGGTTTCAATTGCAATCCCAGACCAAATCAGACAATGGATATAATTTATTTTGATTGTAATCAAAGTGCCACCATTCTGTGCGGATAGGAGAAAACGAATGTTTTTGCATAACCTTTTTGAGGAGCGCTCTGTTCTCCAACACGTTTTCCGGCAAGTCGGTAAAATCCTGGTGGGACTCTTCCCCAAAAAAATCATAGTCGGTCCCCATTTCCAATTCATTCCCATTCTCATCGACCAACGTGAGATCCACAGCTCCACCCCGATTGTGTACCGATCCCACCCAGGGCCGGGCAACGTACCGGGCGTCGGGCACTACCTCCCACAATTTATACTGGATCGGCCGGGGCCTGTAACAGTCAAACAATTTTATCCGATAACCCATTTCCCTAAAATCTTCCTGGGCTTGAATCAGCAATTCAGCCACGGGCTCACGCAGGTAGCATTTCCCGCAATCATACATCTGTTTTTCGGTAAAATTATTCGTAGTGGCGTAACGGATGTCCAGGACAAAGGTGGAATCCAGCGAGGTTACATCCACCAGACGAACGCCGTTGTCACTGTCCTGAAGGTACTGCTGTGCCAGAGTCGAAGTACTTCCCCCCAGCCAAAGGGTAAAAATAAAAATAATCGCAGCGGTTAGTGGTTTTCTATTCATAGGGATTTCGTTATGGATTTGATTTGTTGTCCGGCCGTAAGGTTTCAACCCTCCAGACCTAATAATTGTTTGAATTCATCTTCTGTTAGAATTTGCACCGTTCCAAGTTTCTGTGCTTTATCGAGTTTGGACCCGGCCTTCTCCCCCACAACCAGAATATCCAGATTGCCACTGACGGCTGAAATGTTCTTTGCTCCGTTCTCTTCCGCAATCTTCTTTGCTTCATTTCGGGTCATCGTTTGTAGGCTCCCGGTAAACAAGATTGTCTTGTCCGCCAGCGGTGCATCCGCAGCTACTTCAACGGGGCGATCCACCTCCTTCTGACTCATATCCACTCCGTATTCTTCCATTTTCTTCAAAATCTCCAGGTTTTCCGGAACGGAGAAAAATTCCTGCATATTCTGGGCGACCACCGGGCCGATATCTTTGATCCGCAGGTAATCCTCCTCCGTCCAATCCACCAGATCCCATATGCTTTTGATTTTCGCCGCAATCAGGGCAGAAGCTCTTTTGCCGAGGTGATGTATGCTCAAGCTGGTCAGGATCCGGCGGAGGGGATTGGATTTTGCTTTTTCGATACTGGCTTTAAGGTTTTGCACCGATTTTTCCCCAAACCCTTCCAGAGACTTGATCTGCTCATAGTCCAGATTATACACATCACTGATGTTCCGCAACCATCCCTTTTCGAGGAAATTTTGCACAAGCGCTTTCCCAAAGCCCTCAATGTCCATGGCGTCTTTGGATACGTGATAAATGATTCGCTGCAATACCTGTGCCTCGCAGTTTATATTGGGGCATCTCCACGCAGCTTCGGCTTTTTCACGTACCAAAGGTGTATCACAAACCGGACAGTTCGTTGGAAATTGGATGGGAGTTTCGTTACCGGTTCGCATTTCGGGAAAAGACTTGACGATGTAAGGTATGACGTCGCCCGCTCTTTCAATCAAAACCTGATCACCCAGCCGGATGTCTTTTCCGGTGATAAAATCCTCATTGTGCAGGGAAATCGATGATATGGTCACCCCCGCTAATTGGGTTGGTGAAATTTTCGCAACCGGCGTGATCGTACCTATTTTGCCCACCTGATAATGCACCTCTTCCAACGTACTCGTCGCTTGTTTGGCTTTGAATTTGTACGCGATGGCCCACCGGGGATGATGGCTGGTGGATCCCAGAGTTTCCTGGAAATCCACACGGTCCACCTTCACGACCATCCCGTCGATCTCGTAATCGTAACTTTCCCGACGGGCTTCCCATTCTTCACAAAAACGGACCACTTCACCGATGGTTTCACATTTTTTAATGCCAGCATCCGGCACCTTGAAGCCGAGTTTCCGCAACAATTCGATGCGCCGGTAATGGCTGTTGATGATATCACCATCGATATTTTCGCCTTCGATGTGAGAGATTTGATAGAAAAATGCTTCGATGCCCCGCTTGGCCGTGTCCGCCGGATCTTTCATCCGAAGCCCACCCGTGGCAGCATTTCGTGGATTGGCAAACAAAACCTCCCCATTCTCTTCCCGCTGGGCGTTGATCTTTTCGAATCGGTCTTTCCGAATCAGGGCTTCCCCCCGCAATTCGATTTTTCGGATCCCTGCTTTGGAAAAATCAGCGGAAAGAGGGACCGTACGAAGCGTACGGATGTTTGCGGTTATGTCCTCCCCAAAGTAACCGTCACCCCGGGTGGCGGCGGTTTGCAACCGGTCGTTTTCATACACCACGACGATGCTCCCCCCATCAAATTTGGGTTCCACCGTGTATTCCACATCTTCCCCTTTGGCGAGCAATTTGCGAACCTGTTTATCGAAATCGAGCAAATCAGCTTCGTCATATGAATTGGCCAGGGAAAGCATTGGGGTGAGGTGTTGGATCGGATCCAGATCGCTCACCAGATCCGTACCGACCCGTTGGGTAGGACTCATCGGTGTCAACCACTCGGGATGTTCCGTCTCAATGGTTTCGGCCAGTTTGAACAAACGATCGTATTCGGAATCCGAAATTTGGGGATCGTTATCGATGTAGTATTTGCGTTCGTGATACCGAAGAACATCGAGCAATAGATTGTAATCTTCCTCACTTGCAGAAGCAGGATCCTTGAAATTCAAATACGATTTCGTCAGATCCCGGTACGTATTGGTTTCACTCATTTGATGCGATGTAATAAATGTGGTTTCAAAAACTATATTCAGGTACTTTGCCCTGGATTCCGCGGAAATGGTCTTCAATTTCTTCCATCTGTCGGAGATTGGAGCCATCGACCCACACCGGTCCGGTAAAATTCACCTCCCTGTGTTTATAGTCAAACGCCGAGAGATACAACGGAATTTTCCCTTCGAGCGCAATATAATAAAATCCGGTTTTCAACCGGTCCACCTTCTTCCTCGTTCCTTCCGGGGCGACGGCAAGGTAGGAAATCTCCCCCTTTTCAAAAGCCTCCACCGCAGACCGTACCATACCCTGCCGACGAGACCGATCCACAGGATGTCCGCCTAAGCTTCTGAAAACAAACCCCATCGGTCCATCAAACAGGGATTTTTTCGCCATAAAATTAACGTTGAGACCCAGGTACTGGCGGGTAAGAATTCCCAGGGGAAAATCGAGCCAATGGGTATGCGGTGCCACGACGAAAATGCCCCGGGGAGTCGTTACCTGATCCCCCGTCACTTTCCAGCCAAAGAGCGAAAGAATTTTTCCTGCAAGCCATTGTTTGATTCGCATTTCAGGTCATTTTTGGGGTTACTAAAATACAAAATGCACACCTTTTCCTCGAATATCCATCGTTCCCAAATCGGGTCGTATCGCCCCCGAAATCGGAAACTTCAAAAATTTCAAGGTTTTTTTCGCTGAATCTAAAGTCCACTTCTTGATTTTAACACTTCTGATATGGGGTTCTTATGAATTCATTCATGAATTATTTATAATCGCTTACATAATACAGTTAAGTTTAATAAATGAATGCTCCAAAAGGCAATAGATTGACTATTAGGCACTTATCATGTTATTACGATTAAAGTTAATACCACCTCCACCCGTAAAAAAGTATCTCCAATTATTATTTATTGTGGTTGGAATTTCTGTATATTTACATTCGACAAGTTTAATAATCCCCCTATTGACATGGAATGTGAATCTAATAAAAATTTCGACATTTTCCAGCTTGTCCGTCAATTCGAAGAAATGATGCTCACGGGTAACGAAATTTACCTCGATGAAAAATCATTTCAGCAGTTGACGGATTATTACGTGAATGAGCATGAGTTGGCCAACGCCGGGAAAGTTACACGTGAAGCTGTGAAAATCTATCCATACAACCTCCATTTCCGAATCCAGCAAATCGAATTGTTCATACAGCTCCGGCAGTATGATCAGGCGATGACTGCCGTGGAAGACGCCTTACTCATCGCGCCTTTTGATTTTGAGGTCAAATTGCTCAAAGTCCGGGTAATGATCAGTCAGAAAGAGATCGACGAAGCAGAAGATTTATTGGAGACCATGAAGGAAGGAGCTGACAACGAGGAAATCAGCCAGATTTATTTTCTGGAAGGGTTGATTCACGAGGCGTTGGAAGATTACGAAGAGATGTTCGAATCACTCCGCTTTTCGCTGTACTGCAATCCCCTGAACGAAGAATCCCTTCGGAAAATTTGGGTAGCCGCCGAAATGATCAATGCATTTGAAGAATCGATCGTTCTGCACAACAGAATCATCAACGAAGAACCATATTCGTACCTGGCCTGGTACAACCTGGGGCAGGCCTATTCCTGTGTAGGAGATTACGAGAAGGCCCTGAACGCATATGAATACGCCTACCTGATCGAACCAGAATTTGAACTGGGGTATCAGGACCGCGGTGATTTGCTTTTTGAACTGGGCCGATATGAAGAAGCCCTGGAATGCTACAACGAATGGTACCAATTATCCGGTCCGGATGCAGAATTACTGGTCCAGGTCGCGCACTGCTACCTCAAAATGGGCGATTACGACAAGGCCAACCGATTGTTTAAAAAAGCCAACCGGCTCGATCCCTACAACGATGAAGTGTACTACCTCATCGGTCAGTGCCATTATGAAAAAGAAGAATACGTCAGCGCAATCCATCAATACCAAAAGGCCATCCGACTGGAAAGCCTGAGGGAGGAATATTTCGCGGCCCTGGGATCCGCATATTGCCGCCTTGGTGAATTCGCAAAGTCCCATTACTATTACCAGAAGGCTGAAGAAATCGGTCCGGAACAGACATACATCTGGAAAAAGCATGGCCTGTTCCTCTATTCCATTGGAGAGCACGAAGAAGCACTGAATATCCTTGATGAAGGGATCGAAAATACCATGGATACTGAGTTGATGTACTGCAAAGCGGCCTTGTTGGTGAAGTCAGACCGAATTGAAGAAGCGATGTTTACGCTCGAAGAAGCGCTGGTGGAAAAATACGACGGTCAGGAAACGTTCCATGAAATCCTTACGGGCGTTGACCTCGATCACAACATCAAGTCGCTCCTGAAGTTTTTTGCACCACAAAGCGGTTGATGAGTCCCATTCGTCGGGAAGATGGAGAAATCGCTGCCCTTGAAATGTTTCGCTGAAACAGGTATGCGGAATTATAAAAATTTTTAGAGATAAGGATTTCTTTTTCGGCAACCTTTCACCCGGGCCGGGGAACAAGATGGATCATTATGTGCTATAATGAGAACTTCTTTCCACCAGGATCAGATGAGAAGTAAAACACATTTATTTGATGCGGTCGTTTTTACCCTTGTGACAATTGGCCTTGGATTGATGACCTGTTGCCAGTCCGGATCAGATCCAGCAGCAGATCAAGCAGCAGATAAAATCGATTGGACCAAAACCATCGTAGAAAAAGAGGGTGCTATTATTCGGATGGATACCAGTCAGGCAGCGATATATCTTATTTTTTCAGGGCATGACCATAATGAGGGTCGAATGAACGTACTCCAAACCCTCCGGGATAAAGGCATCAAAGCTTCTTTCTTTTTTACCGGTGATTTTTACCGCAACCCGGTGAACCGGGAATTTATCGATCAGCTTACACAGGATAATCATTATCTGGGTGCACATTCCGACAAACACTTGTTGTACGCGGATTGGTCCCATCGGGATTCGACCCTGGTGAGCCGTGATTCATTCCGCACAGATCTCCAAAACAACTACGAAGCCATGGAGCAGCTGTTTGGGATTTCAATTGAAGACGCACCTATTTTCCTCCCTTCTTATGAATGGTACAATTCGGACATTGCGCAATGGTCCACAGAATTGGGTCGAACCCTCATCAATCTGACACCCGGCACCGGGACGGCCCGGGATTATACCTGGCCCGAAATGGGGAACCGATATACCGATTCCCCAACCATCATTTCCAATTTGATGGACTACGAAGCAGAAAACACCCTCAATGGAGCGATCTTACTTATACACCTGGGTACAGATCCCCGGCGAACCGATAAACTGTACCATTCGCTCGGCCAGATCATCGATGACCTGACCGCCATCGGCTATCAGTTCAAAAGATTTTAACTACATCCAGCCCGTCCCTCCATTTGATCCCGTATAACCACGATTGGCACCGGTTTATATTCGGCAAGCAAACCGGCATTTTACAGATCAGCCAAAACTTAAAATTAGTCGCACCAGATATTATAATCGACGCCGGTATGTCGGACCTCCTTTGACATCCATCGACGTATGGAATAAATCCCCTGTCAGCGGATATTCGTTGAGTGTCGCGTCCGGGAGCAACTTACGGGCGGTGGTGATAAAAAGCTGATCCATTCCGGAACCGCCAAAAATGTTCGCCGAAACCTGGGGTGCTGCCACCTCAACTTTTTCCAGCACCTCACCTGTTTTTGGATCCACGCACAACACACCGTATCCATTCCACATGGATACCCACAATCGACCATTTTCATCCATCGACATACCATCCGGATGACCCAGGTCGGTCGAAAAATCAATCACATCCCGGACCCATTCCCACGTTTTTTGGTCGGGATCAAACCGAAATTCCCTGATTTTCTGCGTGGGGGTGTCGATGTAATAGTAGGTTTTTCCATCATCAGCGCACCGAATCCCGTTGGATATTGATGTTCGATCCAACATCATATGCCAGTTCAGGTCCCCATCCAAAAGATATAACTTCCCCAACTCAGGTTCCTCACTCAAAGCCATAGTACCGATCCAGAGATTCCCGTGCACGTCACAAAACCCATCGTTGGTCCGGAGCGCCGAATCATACTCCGGGAATTTCACCCAGGCGGTAAGTTGGCCAGATTCGGGTATCCACAAATGAAACCCATCCGGTAAACTCAATATAACTTCATCACCTTCCGTCAGAAATATATTGGAAACATAATCCGGGGCAACAAAGGTCTGGTGGTTTCCTCCATGATCATCCGACCAATGGACGGTTTTTCCCAGGATATCCACCCAAAATAGTCGACTCCGCTGGTCATCCCAGATAGGTCCTTCGCCCAGGGCACATTGAGAACCCACAATTGATTTAGCTTTTTTCATGGTCAATTTTTGGGTCAAAATAAGAACATTAAATGGATTAGAGAAAGATTCGCCGGAAGTCAGGTTGGAGGCTCAATTCAGTAGGATTCACAGAATCGGCCCTCGCAGATAGAAACGCCCGGTCAATAATTTAGTGGTTGGCGCCCTAACTCATTAATGGATCGAATATTAGGTATTTCGAATTCAGTCGTAATCTCTCACCAATTTCCTATATTTAAGGGACCATCACCACAATTCACTCTACATGAAAACTCAGACGCTGGACGAATACATCATAGAAAATGAAAGACAGTTCCCCTATTCCACAGGAGAATTTTCCCAATTGCTCAATTCGATCAAACTGGCGGCCAAGGTTGTCAACCACGAAATCAACCGGGCGGGTTTAGTGGATATATTGGGTGAATCCGGAAAAGAAAATGTGCAGGGTGAAGATCAAAAAAAGCTGGATGTTTTCGCGAATCAGGCATTTAAAAAAGCGTTCATCTCCCGCAACATAGTCTGCGGGATTTTATCTGAGGAGGATCCCGATTTTATTGTAGTGGGGGGATTGGAAGAAAATCATCAAAACAAGTACATCGTATCCATTGACCCGCTCGACGGTTCATCAAACATTGACGTCAATGTATCTGTAGGCACGATATTTTCCATTCTTCGCCGGGAATCCCCGCTGGGTTCGCCGGTCAGAAAAACGGATTTTCTGCAACCCGGTCATCGACAGGTGGCGGCCGGTTACATTATATACGGAACGTCGACCATGATGGTTCTGACCATGGGCAACGGCGTCAATGGATTTACGCTCAATCCTGCAATCGGAACGTTCTACCTCTCCCACCCGGCTATGACTTTCCCGGAAACGGGGTCCACCTACTCGGTCAATGAAGGATACTATCTTGATTTTCCGGAAGGTATAAAAAAATACATCAAGTATTGTCAGGCAGTCGAAGGCGATCGGCCTTACACCAGTCGATATATCGGCTCCCTGGTTTCGGATTTTCATCGAAATCTCATCTATGGCGGGGTATACCTCTATCCCCAAAGCACGAAATATAAAAATGGAAAGCTCAGATTGCTGTATGAAGCTAATCCTATAGCTTTTATAGCGGAGCAAGCAAAGGGCAAAGCGATCGACGGGGAACGACGCATATTGGATATTCAACCGGAGAAATTACACCAGAGAATTCCATTTATCTGTGGAAGCCCCAGGATGGTGGAAAAAGTGGAGGAATTTTTGAAAAGGTATCCTGAAAATAGGTAACAAGGATACGTACACATTGAATCCGATCATTCTCTTTCCCGGACCATGGAATACAACCGTAAGGGGGGTAAGGTATCTCGAATTACATAGCTCATATTCCTAAGAAATGCATATGATGCAGTATTATTAAGGGTTATGTAGTTGC
>CALGAA010000236.1 GCA_937952445.1 uncultured Bacteroidota bacterium
TAAACTTAATATATTATATTTGCTGGATATACATTTGATTATGGCAGAGCAATTCAGGAAATCGAAATACCGTCCCAAACCCAATTATTGGATATCCAATGTATCCGTCACCTTGCTGTTGTTCCTGGCTGGTTTATTGGGCTTGTCCTGGCTTCATTCCCGGGAATTAATCGATTATTTGAAGGAAAATGTTAACCTGACCGTCGAACTCCAACGGGATATCAAGAAAGCTGAGGTGGATAAAATCCTGACATCAATTCAGAAGATGGATGGGATAAAAGAAGGATCGATCGAATTGATTACCAAAGAAAAAGGATTCCAGGATTTGAAAGCCGAATTTGGAGAGGACTTCCTTGATGATGAATTTCCCAATCCACTACAGGATATGATCATTCTCAATCTCAATGCGGAGGATGTTCAGAAAGAAAAAGTTGATAAGTTGAAAGCCGATATCAAAAATTTAAGTGCGGGTGTAAGTCAGGTCTACTTCCAGGATGAATTGTTTGATACCGCTATCCGAAATATGAATCTGTTGAACTGGGGGATGACCTTCATCGGGTTGATCATCCTTCTGATTGCCATATTTTTGATCCATAATACCATCAAGTTGTCCTTATACGCCAATCGTTTTGTGGTCAAGACCATGGAATTGGTGGGGGCAAAGTGGAGTTTTATCATCCGACCCTTTCTGACCAGGAGTCTTTGGTATGGTCTGATTTGTGGGTTGATCGCTATTCTGGGACTTGTGGGATTGGGCTATTATATTTATCAGTCGTACCCCTCAATTCTTACGATATTCAACCTGGAAAGTACTTTATTGATCATGGGGGGCGTTTTGGTGCTCGGATTATTGATCCAATCTCTGAGTACGGTGGTGGTCGTCAATAAATACCTCCACAAGAACATGAGCGATTTGTTTTAGGTTTTTGGCCGAATAATCCTACCTTTACAAAAATTTCCCATATGGCTGCTCAGCGGAAGAAAAAAGTAATCAAAAATACCCGACCTGCCAAGCGCAAAGCTCCTGTACGTCGCAAAGAGAGTGGAGCGCGGCCAAACGCGTTTACCCATTATTCCGATTTCTTGTTTAAAAAGGAAAATTACCTCTTTATCTTAGTAGGATGTATTTTAATCATCATCGGTATGTTTTTGATGAACGGCGGTGAAATGCCGGATGATGATACTTGGGATCCGGACATCATTTATTCTTTTCGTCGGATTACTCTGGCACCCATATTGATCCTGGCCGGTTTGGTTCTTCCCATCATCGGAATTTTTAGAAAATAATTCAAGCGGATTTGGATGAATGAAATTCTGCAAAAAATAATCCTGGGAATAATCCAGGGCTTGACAGAATTTTTACCGGTCAGTAGTAGTGGTCACCTGGAAATTGTGAAGGTATTAATCGGGGATGATTATCTGAGCGAAGCCAGTTTACTGACCACCGTAGTTCTTCATTTTGGCACAGCCGTTGCCACCATAGTTGTCTTTTGGAAGGATCTTCAAGCCTTGTGTGTTGATTTATTTATAAAAAAATCAAAGGAAAGCATCCGATTTTGCACCGCCATCCTTGTGAGTATGATTCCGGCAGTAATTGTGGGAATCGTTTTTGAAAGTCAAATCAATTCAATGTTTACGGGGCAATTGATGCTGGTGGGAATATGTCTCCTTATTACAGGAGGACTGCTTCTTTTGGCAGATAAAGCGAAGACGACAGATCGGGACGTTTCGGTTGGCCGGGGTTTTTTGATCGGGGTGGCCCAAATGATTGCGATCTTACCTGGAATTTCCAGGTCGGGTGCCACGATTTCTACCAGTGTTTTACTGGGAATCGACCGGGAAAAAGCGGCGCGTTTCTCGTTTCTGATGGTGGTTCCGTTGATTTTTGGCAAAATTGCGAAGGATGTTATTACCGCTGATGTGGTTTTATCCAATACGTCATGGTCAGCTCTTGGCGCCGGATTTTTGGCAGCTTTTTTGGTGGGAATGTGGGCATGCAATTGGATGGTCGGCATCGTGAAACGGAGTAAATTGTATTACTTTACGATTTATTGCGTCCTGGCCGGTCTGTTGGCCATTGTTATGCATTTTACAATATGAAAGAATATACTGCAAGGCTGAGCATCCCTTCTCTGGAGGAAGGCATGGTATTGTTGGTTGATAAACCACTCAACTGGACCTCATTTGATGTGGTTGCCAAATTGCGGAATTCGATCAAAAAAACCCTGAATGTACGCAAATACAAGGTAGGACACGCCGGCACCCTGGATCCTCTGGCTACAGGACTGCTGGTTATTTGTACCGGCCGACTGACCAAATCCATCAGCACTTTCCAGGATCTGGATAAGGAGTATACGGGAACCATATCACTGGGAGCTACCACGCCTACTTTCGATCGTGAAATGGACTTTGATGCCCGGTACCCGGTCGATCACATTACCCCTGAGGATCTGGAGAATGCGCGCGCCCATTTAACGGGTGAGATAGTGCAAAATGTACCCATCTATTCCGCAGTTAAAATCGATGGAGTTCGTATGTACCAAAAGGCACGAAAAGGAGAGGAAGTCCGGGTGAAATCCCGTACGGTTCATGTGCATCAGTTCGAAATCGATGCCCGGAATTTTCCGGATTTGGATTTTCGATTGATCGTCTCCAAGGGGACCTATATACGGGCAATTGCGAACGATTTTGGCCGTTTAGTTAACAGTGGTGGATATTTATCTGAATTGCGACGAACAAAAATCGGTGATTTATCGGTTGATGACGCATGGAATCTGGATGAATTGGTGAACTCGGTTGAAGCTCTGGCTAACGATAACCCACAAAAGTAAGATGAACATTTCGGTTGAGAACCTAACTAAAAAATACGGACGACAGATTGCCGTGGACCAACTGAGTTTTACGGCAACCCAGGGAGAAGTACTGGGTTTTCTGGGACCGAACGGAGCCGGAAAAACCACTTCTCTGAGGATGATCGCAGGCCTGTTAAAGCCGGATAGTGGACGGGTGCTGTATGGGGATTTGGATATCTGGGATTCTCCCCGGGAGGCCAGGCGATTCATCGGTTATCTTCCCGAAACAAACCCGCTGTATCTCGAGATGTATGTCCGGGAAGCGTTGGCATTTTATGGCCGTATACATTCAGTATCGAAAGACCAAATCGATCGGACAATAGAGCGTCTGGGCCTGAGTCGGGAAGCCCACAAGCAAATTAAACAATTGTCCAAAGGGTATCGCCAACGCGTGGGATTAGCGGTGGCTATTTTACACGATCCCCAAATCCTGATCCTCGATGAACCGGTGTCCGGTCTTGATCCCAATCAACTCTCGGATATCCGTGTTTTGATTCGTGAATTGGCTGTAAACCGTACCATCATTTTTAGTTCGCATATCTTATCGGAGGTTGAACTAATCTGTGATCGGTTACTGGTCATTCATGAGGGTCAACGGAAAGCTTTTGATTCATTGGATACTTTACAGGCACAGCAGGATGGCCGACAGATCATAGTAGCTGAAATGGAACCCGCCCAAAATCCTGCCCAACTTACCCAGATCCCATCGGTGCAATCCTGTGAAGAACTCGGCTCCAGCAGATTTCGGCTGATCGCACAGCCTGGTCAGGATATGCGCCGTGATTTGTATAACTGGACACGGGAACACAATGTCACCTTGCTGGAAAGCCGGGTAGAACATACCAGTATGGCTTCCCTGTTCGAAAAACTGACGCAATGAAGACGATTCTGACCATTGTACGTAAAGATCTCAGTCGGTTCTTTAGCCAGACAACATCGGTCATGTCGCTGGTGATTTTTTATATCATCCTTGGATTATTGCTGTGGTACATGCCGAATATTGGTATTTTGGATGGCTATTATGCAAGCCTGGATTCTTTTTTCTCAATCGTTCCAGTTTTGTTGGTCTTTCTGATTCCCGCTCTCAATATGGATTCCTTATCCGGTGAAATCGCGGGGGGAACGCTTGATTTACTATTGATCCGACCCGTGACCACCTTCCAAATCGTGGCCGCGAAGTACCTCAGCGGTCTGATTATCGTCTTTATTGGCTTGTTGCCTTCGCTGGGCTATATTTTCACCGTGTATTATCTGGCTAATCCTGTCGGGCACATCGACCTGGGAGCGATTTTCGGCAGTTACATTGGGCTGGTGTTTCTGATAATTGCCTTCACCGCCATTAGTTTATTTGCATCCGCAGTGGTTTCCGTGCCGGTGACCGCTCTGATGCTGGCCATCGGTTTGTGTGCATTCTGGTACTGGGCGTTTTATCTCATTAGCAGCCTTCCCGTTTTTTACGGAATGGTCGATTATTGGATCCAATACCTGGGACTGGATTTCCACTATCAGGAAATGGGACAAGGATTGATATCTTTTTCGTCTGTGGTATATATCTTATCGTTGACGTATATATTTGGCCAGTTGACCTGGTGGAAAATTCAAAGCGTCAGGTACCTATGAAAGCCTTATTTGGAAAAATATGGACGGTGGTGATGATTGTGATCGGATTGGTGCTGATCAACATCCTGGCTGAAAGGTGGAATCCCAAATGGGATTTTACGGATGACCAACGGTTCACGTTGTCTTCCACAACGCATGATCTGGTTCAGGCGATTTCTCAACCGGTTATGATCACCGTGTATTTAACCGGTGATCTCCCGGCTATTTTTACCCGATTGGAAAAAAATACGGCCAATTTGCTGAACCAGTTCAACCGTCAGAATCCCAATATATCGATCCGGTTTGACAATCCCTCCGTGGGATCCATGGAAGATATTAATCGCCAACGGGAAGAATTTATTCAAAATGGATTGGTTCCTGTGCGACTGTCGATCAAGGAAGAGTCTACCGAGAAATTGATTTTTCCATACGCTCTGGTACAGTTTGGCATGAAACGGGTATACGTCAATTTACTGGAATCTGAACGGGCCGGTGTCCCCAACGACCAATCCATCGCCCGATCGACCGCCCTGCTCGAATACAAGTTTACTAGTGCCCTTATGCGTTTGTTTCAAGAGCGAAAAAAGAACGTGGTTTTTACTGCCGGGCACGGTGAACTCAATCCGGCCGAAACGGCTGATTGGGAACGAAGCCTTCGGTCGTACTTTAATACGAGCCGGGTAAATCTCGATTCCATTGTCGCCATCCCGGAGCAAATCGATGTATTGGTGATTGCCAAACCTACTGAGCCCTTTTCAGAAAAGGATAAATTCAAAATTGATCAATACCTGATGCAGGGTGGGAACCTCATGTTTTTGATCGACAGAATGCAGGTCAGTGAGGACAGTTTGAGGCACCAGGGTTATTACGTCAGCACCCCATACAACCTGAATCTGGATGATCTGTTATTCAAATACGGAATCCGAATCCAGTCCAATTTGATCCTTTCAATGGAAAATACCAGAAGACCCATGATTGTAGGTCAAATGGGCGGTCAAAACCAATACGAACTTTTTCCCTGGTATTATTATCTTGCGGCAATCCCATCCGATCAATCTCCGATCTCAAATGGTCTGGATCGGATCCAGCTTAAGTACGCATCGGTGATCGAACCCCTGGAAACTTCCACACGGAAAACGCCCCTTCTCTCAGCAGGGACCTATGCGCGGTACCAATTTAATCCGGTGGAAATAGCACTGGATATCGTGCGATATGAACCCGATTTGTCCGCGTTCAATCACTCCAATCTCGACATGGCTTACCTGGTGGAAGGGGAATTTGAATCGCTCTACCAAAACAGAGTGAC
>CALGAA010000237.1 GCA_937952445.1 uncultured Bacteroidota bacterium
GGAGCAAACCACAATTGCTGTGGTCCGGTCAATCCCGCAGCCTGAAGGAAGGAACCATCGTTGATGATGGTCATATTCCCGTGGCTATCATCCGCACGGGCAAAAATGAGCGTGTTGTTGTCCAGCATGACGATGTGATCCAGTCCGGCCAGCGTTGCCTGAGAGATGACTCCGGTGGTGGTGGGCTCCTCCGTAAAGACGGCGTACCAGATACCGGACGGAGTAGCAGGGTCAGGATCCTGGTCCAGATTGTAATCACCGGCGTGGCTTACGATGACGCCTTCACCTGCGCACAATACGAGATCATCCACATCGATCAACTTACCTCCATCGGTGGTGGCGGTCATACGTGCGTTACCGGCGAGTAAGTCAGGACAATCGGCTCTTACCTGGCCGATGTTTTCGACATCCATCTGGATGATGACAGGTTGTTGAGCTAGAGCAAATACACCAAAACACAAAATGATGAAAATCGATAAAACGGATATCCTCATAGGTGGCTTATCGGGATTAAAAATTTTGCAAAATATCGCCATGGTAGGCCCAGGGTCATGTAAAAAACGAGCTACTGAACTCTTTAGTACAAAGCACGAAAAATTTATACAAAATGGGGTCTTTCGGGATGAGAAAGTGAACGTAATGGGTGTATTGATTTGATAATGAATTAATTATGAATATATCGGGGTCGTAATGTTAAAATTTGTAAAGTCGACCGAGATTTCGGCAGATGATATAGAATCAATAAATATGGAAATGTGTGGGCGAATTTTTTTACCTTGCAGCCGGATTACGTTAAAGAAACAATAAAACATGGCTTTATACAAAGCGGCCATCACAGGTGTTGGTGGGTTTGTGCCAGAAACCAAGCTTACAAATCAGGACCTGGAAAAGATGGTGGATACCACCGATGAGTGGATTCGTACCCGAACCGGAATTGTAGAACGGCGTATTCTCAGGGAAGAAGGGAAGGCATCGGGATATATGGCCGAACAAGCCGCAAAAGATCTGCTGGCCAAGACAGGGACGGACCCCCGGGAGATTGATTTGGTCATCTGTGCAACGGTTACCCCGGACATGATTTTTCCTGACACCGCTAACACGGTAGCCTATGCCATAGGAGCGGAGAATGCCTTTGGTTTTGATTTAAGCGCCGCGTGTTCCGGATTTCTATTTGCATTCAATACGGCTGCCCGGATGATCGAAAGCGGGGCCTACCGAAAAATTTTGGTGATTGGCGTGGACAAGATGTCATCCATTGTGGATTATACCGACCGGACAACCTGCATCATTTTTGGAGACGGGGCCGGATGTGTGTTGGTGGAGCGCAGTGAAAATGAGGAAGGTTTTGTCGATGCCGTCTTGCACGGTGACGGATCCGGCGCCCGGTATTTGTACATGGAGGCTGGTGGGTCATTGCTTCCTGCATCGCATGAAACGGTGGACAACAAGCAGCATTATATTTTTCAGGAGGGCCGTCCCGTGTTTAAGTCGGCTGTAAAGGGCATGAAGGAATCGACATTGACCTTATTGGAGCAACAAAATATTCGGGCGGAGGATTTGGACTGGGTGGTACCCCATCAGGCCAACATGCGAATCATCAATACATTGGCGGATTTTCTGGAAGTACCTCTTGAAAAGGTGATGGTTAACATAGACCGGTACGGGAATACCACAGCAGCCACCATTCCATTGTGTTTGTGGGATTATGAGAAAAAATTAAAAAAAGGGGATCGTTTGATTTTAACCGCTTTTGGAGGAGGGTTCACCTGGGGGACCATTTATCTGACCTGGGCATACGATTCAAATTAAATTAGTATTTTGTAATTCAAAAATCAGTAATCGACTTATGGCAACTACTTCTGATATCCGTAAGGGACTGTGCATTAATTTCAATAACGACTTGTATCAAATAATTGATTTTCAGCATGTGAAGCCTGGAAAGGGGAATGCATTTGTACGTACCAAACTCAGAAATATTACCAATGGTAAAATTATTGACCACACCTTTCAGGCAGGTCATTCGATCGATCCTGTACGGGTGGAGCGGCGTACGTTCCAATACTTATACAGCGACGAATACGCGTTCCACTTTATGAACGATGAAACATATGAGCAGGTAGCTGTTAACAAAGATATGGTGGATTATCCCCAATTTATGAAAGAATCACAAAGGGTCGAAATTCTCTTTCACGCGGAAGAGGAGCGGCCTCTGGTGGTTGAGTTACCACAGTATGTGGAATTGGAAGTCACCTACACCGAACCGGGCGTGCGGGGCGATACAGCGACCAACGCTCAAAAACCGGCCACCGTGGAAACGGGAGCCGAGATTCGGGTGCCCTTGTTCATCAATCAATCTGACGTAGTCAAGATTGAAACGGAGACCGGCAATTATATTGAAAGAGTAAAACAGTAAAGAATGAATTATAAAGAAATCACCGAATTACTCAAGTTGATCAGTGATTCCCAATTGTCGGAATTCAAAATCAAGGATGGCGATTTTGAACTTTCGATCAAAACGGATAAATACCAGAAAAAATCCAAAGAAAGCAATCAAATCATACAACTGCCTGGAACTCCGGCTGCGACCGGGGCCGGGGAGATTGCAGCAGCCCAGACTACAGCGGCGTCACAGCCTGCAGGGAATGGTAAAGATGCGGCAGGCGGTGGTGGCGGTGAGGAGGAAGAAGAAGACAGCGGCTTGCTGGAGATAAAATCGCCGATGGTCGGTACTTTTTATCGCAGCCCTTCTCCGGACAAACCGCCATTTATCAAGGTAGGAGACCGAATTGAAAAGGGTGATGTGGTCTGTATTGTCGAGGCAATGAAACTGTTCAATGAGATTGAATCAGAGATAAGCGGCAAGATTGTGAAAGTCGTGTCAGAGGATGCGGCTCCAGTGGAATACGATCAGGTGCTTTTCCTGGTCGATCCCAACGGCTGACATCCGGGAGACCATACATTTTCCGAGAAATCTAAGAATTCAATCCGACATGTTCAAGAAAATTTTAATAGCCAATCGGGGAGAAATAGCACTGCGCGTTATCAGGACCTGTAAGGAAATGGGTATCAAAACCGTAGCTGTATATTCTACCGCCGATAAGGAAAGCTTACACGTCCGGTTTGCAGATGAAGCAGTCTGCATCGGACCCCCACAAAGCCATTTATCCTACCTCAATATCGCCAAAATCATGGCGGCCGTGGAAATCACGAACGCAGATGCGGTACATCCCGGCTATGGATTTTTGGCTGAAAATGCCGATTTTGTAGAAATATGTACCGAATACGGTATCAAGTTCATCGGACCCACTGCGGAGCAAATGCGTCTGATGGGGGATAAAGTGACGGCGAAGGAAACCATGATTGCGGCAAAGGTTCCATGCATCCCCGGTTCGCCCGGATTGGTGGAAAGCGTGGAGGAAGGACTTAAAGAGGCTGAAAAGATCAAGTACCCGGTTATCATCAAAGCTACTGCTGGTGGAGGTGGGAAAGGTATGCGCATCGTCCGAAACGCGGAAGAGTTTGAAAAACACTGGAAGAGTGCACAGATGGAGGCCAAATCCTCCTTTGGAAATGAGGGGCTGTATATTGAAAAATACATCGAGGAACCCCGGCACATCGAGATCCAGGTAATCGGTGATCAACATGGGAAAGTAGCTCATATGAGTGAACGGGATTGTTCGATTCAACGCCGCCATCAAAAGCTTGTGGAAGAAAGCCCCAGTCCGTTTATGACTCCCAGACTCCGGGAGAAAATGGGGAAGGCTGCGATCAAAGCTGCCAAAGCCATCAACTACGAAGGGGTGGGAACCATCGAATTCCTTGTGGACAAGAATCGGAATTTTTATTTCATGGAAATGAATACCCGGATTCAGGTGGAGCATACTGTCACCGAAGAGGTGATCGAACACGATTTGATCAAGGAACAAATCAAAGTGGCGATGGGGGAAAAGATTTCGGGGAAAAATATGGTTCCGGAGCTCCATGCGATCGAGTGCCGGATCAACGCTGAAGATCCATTTAACGGTTTTCGACCCTCCCCGGGGACCATCACTGGATTTCACAGCCCAAAAGGGCAGGGCGTCCGCGTCGATACCCATGTATACGCTGGATACAAGATTCCTCCTTATTACGATTCGATGATCGCCAAATTGATATGCAAGGCGCAGACCCGTGATGAATGTATCCGGAAGATGCGTCGGGCATTGGATGAATTTATTGTCGAAGGTGTCAAAACCACTATTCCATTCCATATGCAGTTGATGGAAAACGAGGACTTTGTCAATGGTAAATTCGATACCAGCTTTATGGATGATTTTAAATTGGAAGAACAGAAGCAGACTGACTAACGTTGGTTATGGTAAATAGATATCAGACACTTGAACGGAGAACGAAAAAACATATGGCATTTAGTCGTACCTTATAAGTGGTATTTCGCTGGTAATATCTTTTCCAATGTGTTGGTGGCGCTTTTTACGTTGATCAGTATTCCCATCCTAAAGCCGTTTTTCGATGTTCTTTTTGATCAGGTGGATGCCGATATGCCAATGGTAGACCCAGGTCGGGTGACCGGACAAAACTTTATGGAGTACATCAATTTCCACTTATACAATTTTGTGGAAGTGAACGGCCAATCCCGGGCGTTGTTTTTGGTGTGTGGGATCTTGGTTCTGTCGTTTTTACTCAAAAATGTTTTTCGGTATCTGTCGATGGTTTTTATGGCTTACATGCGCAATGGCGTGGTGCGCGATA
>CALGAA010000238.1 GCA_937952445.1 uncultured Bacteroidota bacterium
GCCTGGTCAATGACCGCTATTCACCCGACACCGGATCTATCACAGATTGTACCACTTCAATTCGATCGGCCGGGAAGCCCGAATTGATTGCATGCTCTCGGATGGAGGTTTCATTATCCGCAATATAAACACAATACAACTTATCATTGGTGACATAACTGTGAAGCCATTGTGCAGAATGATTCAGGTCAGCCAATGCCTGGTTTGATTTTTGACATGCTCCTTTCATTTCAGAGGCATTCATGTGACCTACTTTTGGGATGTTCCGTTCAATAATAAATTTTGGCATCGCTCATACTATTTAAAATAAACTAATAAGATTCACCTCCAAAATTAGGAGGGTACAAACGCAATTCCTTGTCAGTTTAATTCAAATTAAGGTGTATTTGGTTCAAGTAATTCGGATGCCCTAAATTTTTGTGGACTTTGACCGGTTCGATTTTTGAACCATCGTGAAAACGCAGAGGAATCGTTGTATCCCAGTTCAAACGCAATTTCACTAATCGTTTTTGTGGTGTGGAGGAGATAGTAATTAGCTTTATTCATACGCTGAATATCCAACCATTTCCCGGGAGGTACATTCAAGAGTCGTACGAAGGTGCGTTTGAATGTGGACAAACTCATCCCGGCGATCCGGGCCAATTCTTTCACCGTGAAGTTGTTCTGGCAATTTTCGCGCATCAATTTGATAAAAGCGGATTCATTTTCCTGACATAACCACGAAAGATACCGCGCAAAAGTGTTGGACTCCTTATTGCGAATCAGGTTTACGACCAATTCTTTGAATTTCAATTCCATCGAAACCTGACTTTCAGGTGTGGGTTTTTTGAGATAATCCAATGCAGAATAAAATATGGATTTGATTTGTGGGCCGGAATGAAGGCTATCCAGGGACGGATAGGAAGTGAAATCTATTTTTGGACCGGGGTGAAAAATAAATAGTTTCGGATATTCCGAGACTATGTTCTGGATTGTGCTGTCATCAACCATAAAAATTAAGGCCCGATAGGGTTCTTCATAGATTTGGTGAAGGACAACTCCACCTTTACGGATGAATAACACCTCATGCGGTGCAGACTCGTGATAGTGGCTGTACGTGTCATACCCTTTTATCCCACGAACAACGTACATCAGGCAATTTTTGTGTGACCAGGTCCGGGCTTTCCGGTCATCGATGGCGCACAAATAATCGATGAAAATATCACCTCTCTGACCAAACTTCATTTGGTCAACCAGGCTTGCATTGGCGCAAATGTAATCGTATATATTAATCATAGACCTTTCGGATTTTTATCAGCGAACCAACGGGGAACTATGATTTCGATAATAAATATATGCATTTAATTAGAAATCAAGCAATTCGACACGTCCCTGTAAGAAATGGGGTCGATAAAATTGGCAGAAAAACAAAACGAGGATTGCGCCATTGATTTAGAAACTGATGAAATGGACTGATGCGTTGTTAGGGTGAGCCCAGCATAGGCAATACGATAGTTTAGCTTCTTAGATATGATATAAAAATAACCTCTTCTTATGCATCACAATTTGAATGCCCGGCGGACCTGGAATGTACTAAAAGTCCAATATCCATGACCTCCTGCATTTTACTGGTGAATTCTCCAACCCGGATAACTAATAGGAGATCATTCAGATGACTATCTGACATTATCATTTGACATTTCCGCATAATTTCTAATGGTAGGGGGTGGGAGCTTATGCACGATAAGTACCATAATAATCAGCAATTAGTCCATTCCGATTCGCGCATTATCTTTAAATTAGCCCATTCTTCAAAACGCTTGCTATGAAATTTCTCCATCGGATTCGATTAAGCTGGACCCACTTCGGTGCGTTAGGGATTCCCTCTGCAGGGATCATATGTGTACTTACAGCTTTCCTGGGCGCTCTAAGTTGTGAAAAAACCCCGGAAAACATTATTTCAGAAAATAATTTCGACTCTCTCCAATTGGCTCCTTTTGTCGAACCGAATTTTCCATTCATTACCACTTCGGTAGATCTTCGGGATCTGGGGTCAGGCTTGCCCGGGGGAAATCTGACCTCGCGGGGGGTGATCATGAATTTGGGGCCGGAAGCCTATGCATGTTTTGACACCGATCTGCTTCGATGGTCGGTCGCGTGGACAGGAGACTATTTATCCCTGACCGGTATGGCGCAGATTTCTTACGATGACTTTTTTAATAAGCGAAACCAATTCCCCAAAGTTTTGGGTGACCCGAGTTTTGCAACGGGATTGTATCCGGGGTGGAGTATTGGACGACCTACATACACGGATCCCCGGGAGAAAGATCCGCCGTATGATAGAAATATCTGGGGGCCAGTTCCCGAAACCCTGGGCCGCTGGGATGGAATCATACTCGAAGATAGCAATGGAATGGTACTGCAATATGTCATCGGATCTGCAACCATCGAGGAACGACCGGGGGTTATGGGATTTGATGGAGAAATAGCCTTTATCCGCAATATCGAAATACCCGCGCATGATGAAGCGCTTTATCTGCACCTGGCAGAAGTAACCAACGGTGTGGAGACTCAGATAGATAATTCGGTAGCCTACATCGTACAGGGTGATCACCGGGATTCCGTGACAGCCGTCGGCTTCGTGGGCGATGCAGTCCAATGGCAGATTCAGGACAATCGCTATTTGAGTGTGGGCTTTGAACAGGCTAGCGAGAAAATGCAAACCCAGATAGTGATGTGGAAAGGTCCGGTGACCAAACTGGGTGATTTTCAGGAATTGGTGGCGGCTACCTCCGCGGAAGATATACAGCCCGCAAAGTCTGAGAATATCACCCGGTGGCCTGAGAAAGTATATACGCGGGAGCTAAGATCACCGGATACCGCAGCCTACGTGACCGACCAACTTTTGCTTCCGGTGCCCAATCCCTGGAATCGTAATATCCGGATCATGGACGTGGATTTTTTTGATGATGGACGGGGAGCGGTCGTGTCGTTTGATGGTGATGTGTGGTTGGTCGACGGCATCGGTAAAGACTATTTGACCTGGTCCCGGTATGCATCCGGGCTCAATCAGCCCATGAGTATCGAAATTGTCAGGGATACGATATACGTATTTGACCGGCTGGGCATTATCCGTTTTCACGATTTTGACGGAGACGGGGAGGCAGACTATTATGAGAATTTTTCAAACATCGTAGATCAGTCCATGGAGACCCGGGAATGGCCGGCTGATCTGGTTTTGGATCCTAATGGTGGATTTTATATTGCCAAGGGAGGTTCGCTATCTGCCGGACCGCACATTGGGGAACCTACATTTAAAGGCTTTGCCCGGGGTTCGCAGTACGACGGCTCGGTTTTGGATATTGCACACGACGGGCGACAGTTTGAGGTGATGGCCACCGGGCTCCGTGGCCCCTACCTCGGAATACATCCCGAAAACGGATTTTTGACGGTGACCGACCAGCAGGGAAATTACGTACCCAGCACCCCGGTTTATCAGGTTGAGAAGGGAGACTATTATGGTGTTCCTTCCACGGCTCATCGAGTAGACACACCTGAAATTTCACCACCGTTGCTGTGGGCACCGCACAATATAGAGCCTTCCAGTATAGGGCAGACCTGGGTGATGTCAGATAAGATGGGGCCATTGAACGGTCAGCTCCTCCACATGTCGTTTGGACGACCGGGCGTATTTAAAATTTTAATCGATACCGTAGGATCATCGCTTCAGGGCGGTCTGATTTACATTCCGGCGCACTATCCCACGCCAGTATCCAAAGCAACTGTGCGAAACAAGGATGGATATGTGTATGTGACCGGGTTCAACCTGTGGGGCTCCGCATCGAAAGGCATCAGCTCGTTGTTGCGGCTGAGGTACACGGGCCAAACTGATCTTTTGCCGGTTGCTTTTGAGGCCGGACGACAGGGGATTATACTTCGGTTTGATGCCCCGCTGGATGAAACGGACGTGGCCAATATCGGTCATTTTCTGGTCAAGCGGTACAACTACCTGAGGACGGAGGAATATGGTTCGGGGCATTTCCGACTGGATGGAAGCCCCGGCGAAGAAATTATTCCGGTTCTGGCTACCCATTTGTCGGACGATGGAAAATCGGTCTTGCTCGTCGTCCCCAATATGGTCCCGGTGGAGCAAATTGAAGTGGATTACAACATTTCATCCATTGAAGGGCAAAAAATAGAGGGCACTTTTGCGCTTACCCTGCACGTAGTGGAAGATTTGGAATTGGAAAAAAGGGGGTTTGCAGATGTTGAAATTGGTGATTTGACGTTCAATGTAGAGGATCTGGATGTAGAAGTCGAGGAGCAGGAGGCTACCGTCGAACTCGGTGAGCAGTTGTTTGCCAAAATGGCTTGCGTGGGATGTCATTCCCCGGGGACCAGAACGGAAGGCCTGTACGGTCCGCCATTCCAGGATTTGTATGGATCAGTACGGACGTTTACTGATGGCACCGAGCAGGTGGCTGACGAAGCGTATCTCTATGAATCCATCATGGAACCTGCGGTTAAAGTAGTCGAAGGCTATTCAGCAGAAATGCCTTCCTTCCTCGGAATTCTCAACGATGCGGAAATCGAATCAATCATATTGTACATTAAATCCCTGAGCAGCAATTCGCCCATGTGATTTTATAAAAAACCGCTACCATGAAGCACCAAACTACGGGTCAAATTTCACGTCGGACCTTTGTCCAACAGGCCGGAATGGCTGCCGGGGGTCTGGCGCTTTGGCCAAAATGGAGGGAAACGGGCCGGTCCGGTGCCGCGCCGGATGATTTAAAAGTGCATCTCTTTACCAAACACGTTCAGTTTTTGGATTACCAGGAGATGGCTGAGGCTGTTTATGCGGCTGGATTTGACGGCGTGGATCTCACCGTACGTTCGGGAGGACATGTGGAAACCGCCCGGGTATCGCAGGATCTTCCCAAAGCTGTGAAAGCCATCCGTCAGGCGGGATTGGATTCCATCGTGATGACCACCAACGTCAATGATCCTCACGATCAGACGGATCGCAGGGTGCTCGAAGTAGCTGCCGATCAGGGCATCACACATTACCGGATGGAATATTTCCGGTACCTGGATGGGAAAACTATCCCCGAGTCCATTTCCCACTATCGAAAACAATTGGCTGAACTATCCGAATTGAATGCCCACTTGGGGATCGTCGGGAATTACCAAAACCATGCCGGTACACGGATGGGTTCTTCGATCTGGGAATTGTACGATATGCTGCGGGATTGCAATGATTACCTCGGAGCACAGTATGACATCCGGCATGCCACCGTGGAGGGAGGTCTTAATTGGTCAAAAGGATTGGAATTGATCCAACCCCGGATCCGATCTTTTGTGATCAAGGATTTTGTGTGGAAAGAAGCCAATGGCAAATGGAGACCTGAAAATGTGCCTTTTGCTGAAGGCATGGTCGAATGGATGAATTATTTCAAGCAGCTTAAATCCTATAAGATCAACGTCCCGGTCTCATTGCATATGGAATATCCCCTGGGAGGAGCCGAGCATGGTCGCCGTGAAATTTCCGTGTCACCTCAGGTGGTATTTGATGCTATGAAAAAAGATTTGGATCTTGTGCGAAAAATGTGGAGCGAAGCATAACCGTATTTTTGGACCTTTAATCAATGCTATGAACAACAATCCAAAAAACATTTTTCCGCTCAAGCGAAGAAACTTTTTAAAACTGACTGCTTCTGCCACGGCCGGATACGTATTAAATCCGGGGTTGGGGTGGGAGAAAAAAGAACTTGAAATGAACAATACTAAGATACGAATCAAGAGAGTAGATTCCAATTTTGAACGGGAGCCGCTGTTCCCCTATCGTTTCAAAGGGGGTGCCATCACCGAATGCTGGCAGACCGTAGCTATGCTGGAAAGTGATTCGGGCGTGCGCAAAATTGGGCTTGGAACACAAGGCGTACTGTGGTCCGATTCCCGGGTGGCTTTTGGTCATTCCGAAACAGGGGGTCATTCGCTGATGTTCAATGTCAGTGAATTTGCACTGAAACTGATCGAAGGCCAAAGTTTTACAGATCCGGTTCAATTGCTGGAAGATATTTATCCCGAGGTATACGCATATGCATCTAAAATCACCAACCTTCCGGATTTGCGAAAAACGTTTGCGCTCAATGCCCTTGTGTGTGTCGATAATGCAGCGTGGTTGTTGTACGCTCACGAGCACGGCATCGATAATTTTGACGAAATGGTGCCTGACGCCTACAAACAAGGCCTCTCAGCGCGTCACGACAAGGTCGCCAGTATTCCTTCCTTTGCGACTGGCACATCGATCGATGAGTTGACCGAAGCGACCGATGAAGGGTACTTTATTTTAAAACTCAAAATTGGGGCAGCGGGTACTCAGGAAGAGATGCTTGAAAAAGATAAGCAATTTCTCACCGCTGTACATCGGGCGATGCAACGATATTCCACACCATATACGGCGGATGGAAAAATTCCCTATTATTTTGATGCGAATGGTCGGTATGAAAAAAAGGAAACGCTGGAGCGGCTTTTGGATCATGCCCGGCAGATCGGGGCATTTGATCAGATTGCGGTGGTGGAGGAACCTTTCGATGAATCCAATGAAGAATTCGTCGGGGATCTGGGCGTACGGATCGCATCCGATGAAAGTGCGCATACCGTCGAAGACGCTGCCGAAAGGATCGAAATGGGATACACAGCCTTTGCTGTAAAAGGCATTGCCAAGACCCTGAGCATGACGATGAAAATTGCCCAGCTTGCCTATGAGCATGACGTGCCTTGCTTTTGCGCGGACCTCACGGTCAATCCCATATTGGTCGAATGGAATAAAAATGTGGCAGCCCGTCTCCCGGCCTTTCCGGGGATTAGCGTAGGACTGCAGGAAGCCAATGGTCATCAGTATTACAAAAACTGGGACGAAATGCTTTCTTATCATCCTATGCCTGATGCTCCGTGGGTGGAGCCCGATAAAGGGGTATATCATACCGAAGCTCCATTTTACGAGCACGGCGGTGGAATCTTTGCTCCTCTGCCTCATTATGAAAAATTATTTGAATTTTGACAGATGTTGAGATTGGCGGTGGAAGCCGGATCACGTCCGGAGTCCGGGGTGGTTGAAGGTTGAGACAGAGGGTGAGGTTGAGTAGAAATGTAGGCAGTGGATTGCCACAACTACTGTGTGAATTGGCCGAAAATTTTGTATTTTTCAGACTTCCATAAAATATACGCGGATCGGGAGCATTGGGAGTTCCTATCTCGGAGGACATTTGATGGAATATAAAAAGCATTATGGCTGGCACTGAAAATACTTTACGGCGGATACCAGTCCACGAACTGCAGCAAAGGGATTTAATCGCTTTTGACTATAAGGTCTATCACCTGAAGGGACAATATTCCGAAAGGCGTAACCTCCCTTCCATGCCAGGTGAAACAGCGGTTCCGCATCGGCACAAGTACCACGAAATATGCTTTTTTACCACAGGACGTGGTGTACATGAAATCGATTTTCAAAAAATCGAAATCATTCCCCACAGTATCCATTTTGTGGTGGCCGGACAGGTTCATTTACTGTCAGGTTCACAGGATGTCACCGGTAGGGTGTTGGCATTTTCACCCGGATTTTTGTGGGACGGATCCGAGGGGTCAAAAACCTCCTCTCAACGGTTCCCGTTTGTCAATCCCATGAACAATGTCCACAGCCTCCATTTGAAACCCGAAGCGTTTTATTCCATATTGGATTCCCTCGAAAATCTGGTTCGGGATGGTGAAATGTGGAAATCCCGTTCCAGTGAGATCGTCCAACACCACATTAACATTATCCTCGAAAAGTGCAATTATTATATTGCGAAGAATTTTGAAAATAGGCCGGGTTCCAATCCGCTGGAAAACAATATAATTTCAAATTATAAAAACCTGGTTGAACGGTATTTTAAAGAATATCATCAGGTGCAAGATTACAGTTCCATGCTCAACCTGACCCCGGGCCACCTCAACCGTTATTGCAAAGATAAGACAGGGATGAACGCCTCCGAAATTATCCTCCAGCGAATCCTGCTGGAAGCGAAACGACTGTTGCTTTTTACCGATGCTCCCAGCAAGAACATTGCCTATCACCTTCGTTTTGAAGATCCGTCCTATTTCAGCCGTTTTTTCAAGCGACAGACCGGATATTCCCCCATCCATTTCCGGAAGCTAATGCGGGAAAAGTACCATCAATGACTGGAATTGTACCTGACAACATGGTTTGATTTAGATAAATTTGGTGCAACATCAATTTGTCAAACAATTCAGAAAGCATCAAAATGAAAATTAATCAAGAGCTAAAGCTCGAAGATCTTACCCAAAAGGTGGAACGACTTTGGGACTTGTCAGGCCAGAAAATTGAAGCCATCGAGAAGAATTATGATCACAGCCAGGGTTCGCCGGTTTTTACGGTAGAGGGAAAATACACCACTCGCGGCTGGACAGAATGGACACAGGGATTTGAATTTGGTTCTGCTATTCTTCAGTATGACGTGACGGGCGAGGAAAAATTTTTGGAAATGGGCCGTCGGGAAACGCTGGATAAAATGGCAGATCACGTCGGGCATTTTGGCGTACACGATCACGGATTCAACAATGTGAGTACGTATGGAAATCTACTCCGGCTGATGAAGGAAGGAAAAATTGCACAAAACGATTGGGAACAGCACTTTTATGAATTGGCTCTCAAATTGTCCGGATCAGTGCAAGCCAAACGATGGACCGATATTCCGGGAGGCGGTTTCCTGTATTCCTTTAATGGACCACACTCTTTATTCGTAGACACCATCCGCACCATCCGAGCCCTGGTGGTCAGCCATCAACTGGGTTTTTACATGATGGGTGAGAACGATCGAAAGACCAATTTGCTGGAGCGAG